>JBCCQM010000002.1:0-136558 GCA_039024335.1 Myxococcota bacterium | reverse complement strand
GATCCTCGTCGACGTACGCGGAGATCCGCTGGTCGAGTCGAGCGCGCTGGCCCGCCTGCTCGACGTCGCCGCATGCGACACCTCGGCCCGCTACAAAGCCGCCGTCCTCGGCGGTGGGTTTGCGTCCCTGTCCGCGTTCAGCGAGCACGCGTTCAAGACCGCTACCGACAGCTTTCGCAACGACGACCCGCCCTGCATCATCGAAGACGCCGAGGCTCGCCTCACGGCGCTCGAGCAGGCCGGCGCCGAGGTCGTGATCATCTCCAACTCCGGCGCCGAGAAGATCGCGCGCTGGTTCCAATCCGTAGGTGTGGACGCGGGCGAGGGTGCAGGCCACCGCCTCCGCATTCGCGGTGCCGCGATGAAGTGGTTCCTCGGCGAGACGGACGACAGCATCGACTGCGGCGGGCGTCGCATCCACATCGACCGGCCCCGCTATCGCGAAGCCATCGAGGCCGAGAACCCGGACCTGATCATCGGCGACGTCTTCTCGCTCGACCTCGCCCTGCCCCACGTGCTCCGAACCCGCGGTGTCGCCCAGGCGCCCAGCATCCTTGCGCTTCGCCGCCACGCCCACACGCCGAGCTGGATCGCTGATGACCGTGCCGGGGGCGCCATCGACCACGTTGTCGAGGGCGTCGGCGACCTGACCGCAATCGTGCAAGCCCAGCTTCAATCCAGCTGAATCGACCGGACGTCGTCATGCCACAGTGGCTCTCAGACTTTGCCCCGATCCTGATCCTGCTCGTCGTGATCGGGCTTTCGGTCGGGAGGCTGCCCCGCATCGACGTCGGGCACAGCGACGCGTTCCGGAGCCGGCGCATCCGCAACTGGCTGCCCGTAGGTCTGCTGTACGCGTTCCTGTACATGGGTCGCTACAACCTCACCGTCGCCAAGGGGGCGTTCGGTGAGCTGATGACCAACTCCGACTTCGGCACCATCTTCGGCATCGGCACCGCGGTCTACGGGAGCGCCTTCGTCATCAACGGCCCGCTCACCGACCGCATCGGCGGCAAAAAGGCCGTGCTCATCGGCGCCACCGGATCCCTGCTGGCCAACGCAGCGATGGGCTGGGTCACCCTGCAGGGCCAGACCGAGAACCTGCTCACCACGTTCTCGGTGCTGTACGGCATCAACATGTACTTCCAGAGCTTCGGCGCGGTGTCGATCGTGAAGATCAACGCGCCGTGGTTCCACGTCCGCGAGCGCGGCGTGTTCGGTGCCATCTTCGGCATCCTCATTTCGCTCGGCATCTACTTCGCGTTCGACGTCGGCAGCATGATCGTCGACGCGTTCTCGCTGCAATGGGTCTTCTTCACGCCTGCGGTGCTGCTGGCGGTCATGGCCGTGATCGTCTTCGTCGGGGTGCAGAACACGCCGGGCGAGGCGGGCCACGAAGACTTCGACACCGAAGACGCGAGCTCCGGCGACGACGGACCGCGGCTTCCTGCCGTGCAGGTCTTCAAGATGATGCTCAGCAGCGGCGTCGTGATGACGATCGCCTCGATCGAGTTCTGCAGCGGCTTCCTGCGGCAGGCGATCATGCAGTGGTATCGCATCTACGCGAAGGGCATCGGGCAGACCGACAGCTTCGTCTACGAGAACTGGGGCATGCTGCTGTGCTGCGCCGGCATCATGGGCGGCGTCTTTGCCGGCACCATCTCCGACCACGTGTTCGGCTCGCGTCGAGGCCCCGTGGCGGCCGTGCTCTACGCCCTGATGCTCGCGGGCGCATGCACCCTCATCTTCCTCATTGGCTCGCCCGTGCTGCCATGGGCGATCGTGTTCATGTCGATGTGTGTCATTGGCGTTCACGGCATGCTCAGCGGGACAGCGTCGATGGACTTCGGCGGTCGCAAGAACGTGGGCGTTGCCGTTGGAATCATCGACGGATTCGTCTACGCCGGTACCGCGCTGATGTCGTTCACGTACGGCGCACTGCTGCCCGAAGGGGAGGCGCAGGGCGTTCTCGACAACTGGTCTCCGTGGCCCGTCGCGATGGTTCCGGTCGCGCTGATTGGTCTCGTGCTGGCCCGCCGGGTTTGGAATGCCAAGCCCAAGGGCAGAGGCTGAGCGAACCGCCAACCTTGGACAACCGTTTGGTTATGCAAGTTTGCATGGCCAAGTGCTCAGATTCGAACGCGGAACGTCGATCGACGCTCAAGGCTGCATCCAAGGTTGTTCAATCGGAGACGCCCTGAGCACCTCGATGGAACCATGCCGAGGTTCAACCTGGGACAGGATGTCGCAGTTCGGCCGAAGCCCCGTATGATTGCCGTCCGTGGGTCCGTCGAATCAGGACGATCTCGACCGCCTCGAAGCTGAACTTCGACAGGCGCAGAAGATGGAATCGGTGGGGCGACTCGCCGGCGGGGTCGCGCACGACCTCAACAACGTGCTGACGATCATCCAGAGCTTCGGCGAGCTGCTGGAGATGGAGATCGAGGGCAACACCGTTGCCGAAGAGCACGTCGGGTTCATTTTGCAGGCTGCCGACCGCGCACAGCGACTGACGCGACAGCTGCTCGCGTTCTCGCGCCGCCAAAGCGTCGAGCCACAAATCGTCACGCTGGCAGACGTCACGCGGAACACGCTCTCCATGCTTCGCCGGCTGATCGGCGAAGACGTCCGCGTCGCGATGGTCCCGATCGACGTGCCGTGGAACATCAAGGTCGACCCGGCACAACTCGAGCAGGTCCTGCTCAACCTCGCGGTCAACGCTCGCGATGCCATGCCCCGTGGAGGCACCCTCACGCTCGAGACGCACAATGTGCAGCTCGACGGGGACTACGCCCGGGCGCACGGCATCGACCTCGAGAGCGGCGAGTACGCGATGCTCGCCGTGTCCGACACGGGCTGCGGAATCGAGGCCGACGACCTCGCTCGCATCTTCGAACCCTTCTTCACCACGAAGGACAAAGGCAAGGGCACCGGGCTCGGTCTTTCGACGTGCCAGAGCATCATCAAGCACGCCGGCGGCTTCATCTGGGTCTACAGCGAAAAAGGGATCGGCACGACGTTCAAGGTGTACCTGCCCCGCTGCTACGATCGTCCCGCCGTGGCGACGGCCGACCCGCGCCCCACCAGCGTCGCCGGCGGCGACGAAACGTTGCTGCTCGTCGAAGATGACGCGCAAGTCCGCTCCCTCTTCGCGCAGACGTTGAGCAACCTGGGCTACACCGTGCTCACCGCGGTCGACGGGGTGGATGCGCTCGCGGTGGTCGAGGCGTATCAGCAGCGCATCGACGTGCTGATCTCCGACGTGGTCATGCCGCGCATGAGCGGCCCCGAGCTCGCCGCCTCGCTCAAGAGCACGCGCCCGGCGATTCGGCTGCTCTACATGTCTGGATACACCGGCGACGCGCTCGCCAACCACGGCGTGGTGGAGCCTGGCTTCTCGCTGCTCGAAAAGCCGTTCACCCCGCTGCAGCTCGGCACCGCGATCCGAAACGTGCTCGACCGGCGCTCCGCCAGCTGAATACGTCACGCGACGGAGCGCTCAGGACTCCTCGAGCCCGGGCAGCGTCTGTTGCGGACCCTTGGCAGCCCGGCGCTTCGGCGGCTTGGCCGGGCCCATCACCGTCCTGCCCCCGTATGCGTACGAACGCCGACGCTCGCGCGCCATCAGCTCGTCCCAGGACGCGCCGCCGGCGACCGCCTCCAGGCGACGCGCGTGCTGGTCGAGGCGCGCGATGGCCTTGATCCGCTCGTCGTTGCCCAACTTGGCCGACTGCACCGCGCGCTTGAGCGTGCCGATGGTTCGGTCGAAGACCTTCAGCGGCACCGGGAACGGGTGGCCGTCTTTGCCCCCATGCGCGTAGGAGAAGCGCGCAGGATCGGAGAACCGACAAGGCGCCCCATGGATGACCTCGGCGACCAGCGCGAGCGACTCCACCGTGCGGGCGCCCACCCCCGGCGTGAGCAGCAGCGTTTCGAAGTCGGTCGGGCCTCGCTCCGCGGCGGCCGCGAGCGCGCCGTGAAGCCGCCGCAACACCACGTCCCCCTTACGCACGTCGTGATGCGCAGGAAGCTGCAAATGGGGGAGCACGCCCGGCTCGGGTTCGGACCGGGGTGCCGAAGCACGCCGCGCCTCGGCGATTGCCGCCACGACCTGGTCAGGACCCCTCGAGAGCTCGCGCAGTGACGCGCTTCGGTTTCCCGCCGCGCGCCGATCCGACAGGTTCACGATCTCGCCCTGCGCGTCCCCAGCCACGCCCACGTGCGGGTCATCGACGAAGCTCTCGAGCCCGTCGGACAACCAGTGATACCGACGTGCCTGTCGCCGGTCCCCGTTTATGCCCTGCTGGACCACCGCCCACTGACCGTCCGCCGCGACAACGAAGCTGTGCAGGTAGAGATCGAAGCCGTCCTGCACGGCCGCGCTGTCGACCTTGGCTACAAGCCGACTCGTCCGACCGAGCGCGTTGCCATCCAGGCCCACGCGGTTGCCAATCCCCTTCAGTTCGTCCGGCGTCTTTCGAGAGTGCCGCCCCCTGCCGCCGCAGACGAAGATCCCCAGCTCTTCCTCCACCGGGCGAAGGCCTCGCTTGAGCGCCCCCATCACGCTGGTCGTGATGCCGGAGCTGTGCCAGTCCATGCCCATCACAGCGCCGAAGCTCTGGAACCAGAACGGATGGGCCAGCTTGCGCATGAACGCGTCGCGGCCCTGGTCCAGCACGATCGCTTCGGTGATCAGCCGCCCGAGCTTCGCCATGCGCTCGGCAAGCCACGGCGGGACGCGTCCGCCATGGAGCGGAAGATCAGCGCTGCCGGTCGAGCGACCCACGGGGTCAGTCTGACCCACCCCGTGTCGGCAGGGAAGCCGAGCGGGTTTTCCGAGGCCGAACGCGCTGGTTTTCACGATACGCATGGGTCCATGCGCTGCCGTTGTGGCTTCGGCGCCGTGCCCAGACACGCTGAGGCCATGAAGACGCCGCGGACGCTGTTCCTGCTTGCCTTGACCCTGCCCACCGCTGCCTGCGGTGACGACGACTCGAGCGGAGACGGCTCCGACGCGAGCACGTCGGACGCCAGCACGACGGGTGAGACGCCCACCACGACCGACGCCCCCACAACCACCGACGCTCCCACCACGACCGACGCCCCCACCACCACCGATGCGCCCACGACCGACGCACCCTCGACCAGCGAAGGCAGCGAGTCGACCGCGGCCGAGGACGACTCGACCGGGGGCGCACCCGACGTCAGCAACGTCGACAAAGCCGTCGCCCTCATCGACGCGTTCGAGACGGGCGACCCGGCCGCACTCGACTTCGTCGCCGAAACGTACACGCAGCACAACCTCGCGTTTCCGGACGGAAAAGCGGTGCTCGAAGGGCTGCTCGCGGGACGCCCCACCGGCTTCGAAACCACCACGTACCGCGCGTTTGAAGACGGCAACGTCGTGTTCATGCACAACGAGTTCGGTGGGGCCTGGAACGGCGGCACGCCGCAGGTCACTTTCGACGTGTTCTTGTTCGATGACGACGGCCTGATCACCGAACACTGGGACAACCTCGCGGACGTCGTCGACGACATGGACGGGACGACGCAGGTCGACGGACCTACCGAAGCCACCGCCCTCGAGGCGACCGAGGCCAACCGCACGGTCGTACAGGACGCCCTGCAGGCGCTGTTCGTCGAAGGACAGTGGAGCGCGCTGGGGGACTACTTCGACCTGGAGAACTACATCCAACACACGCCCGGCGCGGGCCCAGACTCCGCGGGCCTGCAGATGGTGCTTGGCGGCCTGCCCGATGGCACCGCGTTCTACAGCTCGGTCGAGTACGTCTACGCGATGGGCGACATGGTGTTGTCGATGTCCGAAGGCTTCCCCGATGAGGAGACCGGCCTGTCCGACGCCTACTACGACCTGTTCCGCATCGCGGACGGACGCATCATCGAGCACTGGGACATCGTCCAGACCATCCCCGCCCCCGAGGACTGGGCCAACGACAACGGCAAGTGGTAGCTGCCGCCGCGGTTCAGAACGCCTCGACGAGCTGTTGCCGCAGCCACGCGTGGCCTGCGTCCCGCTGCATCGACTCGTGCCATGCGATCGACAGCGTGGGCGCAGGCAACACCTCGCCCAGCGGGTGTGGGTGAATCTGAAGCCCCGCGCCCGCCGCCACGTGGACCGCCATCGAGCGCGGCAACGAGACGACCAGCGACGTCGACCGCAGTAGGCTCGGCAGCGCCGCCACGTGACCGAGCTTCACCGAGATCGTGCGGTGGTGGCCGAGCTCGCGCAGCCGAACCTCCACCGCCGATGGTGCCGCGGGTCGACCGTGCGGGTTGAGCTGCATGTGCTTCGAGGTCAGCCAATCCTGCAGCCCCAGCTCTCCTGCGTAGCAGGGGTGCCCTTCACCCACCACGACCACCCAGCGATCGTCACGACCAACCACGCGGCGCATGAGCTCTCCGTGGTCGAGTTCTGCGCCCACCGCCATGTCCAGCTCACCCGACAACAACCCCGCCAGCTGGTCTCGCTCCCCGCCGCTGACGAACAGCGTGCAGCCGGGCGCCCGCGTCACGACGCGCGCCGTCAACGACGGGACGACCGACACCGAAACCATGTCCGGCAGGCTGATGTGGAACGTCCGGCGCGCCGTGCTCGGGTCGAAGCTGCCCACGGTCGCCAACCGATTGGCCGCGTTGAGGAAGCGCTCGACCGGCTCCAGCAGCGCCTCGGCCATCGGCGTCCGCGTCATCGCCCGGCCCGAGCGGGTCAGCAGCTCATCGGCAAACGTCGCGCGCAGCGACTGAAGCGCACGACTGACCGTGGGCTGAGACTGCCCCAAGCGTGCAGCCGCTCGGGTGACGCTGCCCTCGACCAGCAGCGCCCGCAGCGTGACGAGCAGGTTGAGGTCCAGGCCGTCCAGCGGTGGCGCTTCGGCAGGCACGCCTGAGCATAGGGTCTACGGCGTACCGGAGGACCGCGCCGAGAGTCCGTGCCACCGACGGATGTCGTCGGTTTTTCTGACCATTACGCCGGAGCCGCGCGCTTCGACTCGCGAGGCCACGGAGCTGCGTTCGCTTGGGGCCTGCACCAGCGTGCGCGTCAGTTGCGACGCCGACGCGCGAACAGTCCCCCCAGCGCCAACAGCGGGAACAGGAGCGGTGCGCGGCCTCGAGATGCAGAACCGATGCTGCAGCCCTCGCCCTCGATTTCCTCCTCGACCTCGAACGTCACGACGGATCCAGCGTCGACCTCCAAGCGGTACCGGCGCTCCCCTTCGAGCAGTGCCTCGCCCGAGACGAGGACACTGCCACAGGCCTCCTCAACTTCCCACAGCACCGGCACGATCTTATTCCCGTCGGTGAAGTCGTAGAGGTACAGCGTGTTCGTATCCGGGCTCACGTCCTCCTGCGTGCTGCAGCTGGAACCCGGATTGTCCTCGTCCCCAGTGGGGCCACAACACTCCTCCGAGCAGCTGACGAGGACGTGAAAGCGGTCCGTTTGATCCCACGCGTACACATCGTCGGTTTGTGGAACTTCGGAGCAGTCCTGCTGCACGACCGTGCCTGTACAGCTCGTTCCACACGTCGCGTGGGCTTCGCCATGTGGCAACGCGAGCGCGAGCAGCGAGCCAAAGCCCGCAATCAAACCAGTCCAACAAAGTCTATCCATGCGCCGAAGATAGCGGCGATTCGTCAACCGTGTACCCAAGCCCGCTGTCTTTTTTCAGCTCGCACGCAACATCTTCGAGCGTCGCAACACACAACGCTCGGAGCGAACCGTCGGCCGCGAACGCCGACGCTCACACGCCCGGAAAGCCGAGACCCTCGAAGGTCTGCTGGCCCCGACGCACCCGGGCGATGAACTTGACGACGCCTTCGGGCATCTGCGTCTCGCCATTGGCCTGCCATCCGCGAACGCGGCCGCCACCGCGGGCAAAGGCGAACAGCGCGAGTTCCTCGTCGCCGTCGAAGCGCTCGAGCATGATCGACAGAAGCTTCGACCCGGCCTGGATGCTGAACTCGGGGTCGTAGACGCGGACGGGTCGGCCGAGCTTCTTCGACATGCCGCGCGCCGTGATCGGCATCAGCTGCATCAAGCCCTTTGCCCCCGAGCGGTTCCGGGCCTTGGGGTTGAACTTGCTCTCGGTCCAGATGATGCCGTTGATCAGGTTCGGATCGAGGTCGAAGTCCTCGGCCGCCTGGGCGACCAGCGGCTGGACCTTCTTGGCGCGCGCGAGCTGCTCGTCGTTGAGCTTCAGCGGCTCGAACTTCGGGGGGTCCACGGCGGCCTCGGCCGTCGCCGCGGGCTCGACCTCGGGAGCCGGCGCCGCAGCGGCGGCGGGCTCCGGCTCCGCGTCGACGACGGGCGCGGGCGCATCGGAAGCCTCGGTGGGGACCGGTGCCGCGGGCGGCTGGGCTGGCGGTGGCGACTCCGCCGCGCACCCGACGAGCGCGATCAAAATCCAAGCGACGCGAGGCATCGGGCGGGACTTACCATCGTCCGAAGACGATCTGGCCACCGATGGCGTTCACGAACCGCCCGAAGTTCCGGACCGCGGCAAACTCGTAGGTCAAGCCAACGCCGAGATAGAGCTTCTTCGGCAGCGGCACGCGAGCGACGAATCGCGTTGGAATCGCGAGGCCGCTGTCCTTTTGCAGCGTGCCGTCGGCAAAGCGAAGCCGGGAGAACGCCGCGCCCGCGCCGACCGTGGAGTAGTACCACTTGCCGCCGAAGGCGAAGATGCCCCCGACATGGCCGTAGTTGGCCTTGGTCTCGGTGATGGCCCCTTCTTCGTCTTCGGGACCGTCGATGCGCGCGCCGAACAGTCCGCCCGCGATCGCATACACGCCGAACGTCTTCGAGAAGTTGAAGCCGACGCCCCAGTCCATCGCGTACGAGGCCCCACCCGCGCGAACGCCCTCGCCGCGCCAGTGGGAGTACGTCGCGCCGTGCATCGTGAACGCACCGAGCAGCGCGTGCTCGCGAGCCTCTCGCCGCTCCTTGCGGCGCTGCTCTCCCGCGGTGAGTTCGTCGTCCTCGTCCTCGGCAGCGGGGTCTTCGGCAAGGGCCGGCTCGGCGGGGGCATCCAGCGATGCGATGTCTTGCCGGGGCGACGCAGCGGGCTGCGCGGGTGGAGGCTGCACGACCTTCACGCCCGAGGCGGACGTCTTGGCAATGGAGCGGACCGAGCCGTCGGCTTCCACCACGACCACGGCGGCACCGTCGCTGCGGAGCAGCTCGCCCTGGACGGGCGCTCCACCGGTGACCTCCACCGTCACTTGTCGCCCTTGCAGCGCGCTCCAGACTTCATCGGAGACGGCCTGGGTTCGGGTGGGCGACTGCACCGCGACGTCGGCCCGCGGTGCCGGCTCGGCCGCAACGACCGGCGGGGGTGCCTCGGCGGGCGTCGTGCCCTCGGCTGCGACTGGCTGCACGGTGGCGGCCCACACGCCTACGGTCGCGACGAACGTCAGCATGGGTTGAGGATGCGCGGCGCCGGCACCCGGCACAAGGCCGGCGGTGTGGAACGCATCACCAAAGCCGCCTTTGACTCAGCCCGCACGAACGTCGGCGAGCATTTGTCCATACAGATCGGCCAGCGCGGGGAGTTGATAGTGCGCGTTGAGACCGCTGGGATTCGGCAGCACCCACAGCGCCGCGCCTGCCAGCGTGTTGGGCTGCGGCCCGATGGCGGCCTTTTTGTCCGAGAACGCCTGTCGGTAGGCGGTCACCCCCACCACCGCGACGGCGCGGGGCCGATAACGCTCCACCACCGACACCAAAATCGCACCACCCTCTCGCAGCTCGTCTGCCCGAAGCTCCGAGGCCTTGGCGGTGGGCCGCGCCGCGAGGTTGGTCAGACCGCCGCCGAACTCGGGCAGCAGCCGGTCCTCGGACGCGTGAAGCAGGCGCGACGTCATGCCGGCTCGATGCAACGCAGGCCAGAAGCGATTGCCCGGCCGCGCAAAGTGATGCCCGACCGCCGCGCTGTACAAGCTGGGGTTGATCCCCACGAACAGCACGTCGAGGTCCTCCGCGAAAACGTCGGGCAGCAGCCCGTCCCGCGCTGAGTCGAGCGCCTCGGGCGAGGGCGTGACGAACCTGCGGCTCATCGCAGGCCGTAGACCTCGAGCAGGCTCTGCTCCGCGGGGACACCGAGGCGAATCGGGTACCCGTAGTGTCCCTGCGCGCGGTGAACGTAGAGGCGGTTGCGCCCCATCGCCCACAGCCCGTGGTCGGGGATCTTGGTGAACCAGCTCAAGAACGTGCTCTGCAGTCCCAAGCTGACCAGCCCCAGCTGACCACCGTGTGTATGCCCGGAGAGGACGAGGTCCGCGTCCCCTTGGGGCACGTGCTTGAAGCCACCGGGGTCGTGCAAAAGCACGATGCGGGCGGCTCCAGGCGTACGAGGATGGCGCGCCAAGACCTCGGGGATCTGCACGTCACGACCGCGGAAGACGAAGTCCAGCCCTACGATCTGCACCAGACCCCCGTCGGTTTGAACGGTGGTGGCGTCGTCGTCGAGCAGCGTGATGCCGTGGGCCGCAAACGCGTCGGCGACCACGCGACGCGCTTCGTGGTCGTGGTTTCCGTGACACGCGAACACGCGGCCCGGCATCGCGGCCAACGGCGAGAGCGCCTCGGTGACCACCGCCGTGTCGTGCGACTCCATCGTCATGAGGTCGCCGGTGATCAAAATGAGGTCCGGGTTGCGCTCGACCGCCCGGCGGCAGATCCCCTGCAGTCGTTCCACCGACATGAACGGCCCCAGATGCGGGTCGGTGATCTGGACGATCGTCAGCGGCCGGCCCTGGCCTTTGGCAACGCCAGCCCGATGTCGTGCGAGCGCGGGCTCGGCCGGCACGGAGAGATCCACCGTGACCGTCTCCTCACGCGTCCACAGCGACTCGACCGTGCCGAATGCCGCAGCGATGAACGGAAGCCAGGCGCCCCACGGCTCGAAGCCGAGGGACGCGGCGGCAGCCCATGGCAATGCGAGCAGCGACGCCGCGACGAACCACAGGCCAGGCACGCTCACGCCCAGGCGAAACCACGTCGGACGCATCGCTGGACGCAGGACCAGCGCACCGAAGTGCAGGCACCCCAGCAGATGGCCGAGCGCAAGGACAGCGCCGCCGGGGATCACCGACGAAAGGGACACCGCCACGTAGGTCGGAATGCTCATGATGATCCCCGCGAACACGCCGAACGCGCGGCTCCTGCGGATCGCGACCGCGACGACCGCGGCGTACGCCAACCCAAGGATCCAGGGCGTGACCGAAGGAAGCGGCATCACCGCGTACGATAGAGCGGATGACCCAGGGTCTGACCGTAAACCGGCGCGGTTTTGGCGCGTCCGGGATCTGCGCCGGCTCCGGCTCCAGGCGAACCGGTTCAGGGCGGGCCAGGGCGGGCCAGGTTCCGTGACACGCCACGGCCGAACCGGTACGTTGTTGGCGGTGCGTCTCGTCCCCTCCTTCGCGCTCGCCGGCGCGATTGCGCTCAGCGCCTGTACCGACGGCGGCTCCGGCCCCGGCACGGATGAGGGCGGCGTGGACGATTCCGCCGACGCGCTGCGGCTTGGCCGGGTTCACGTGGTGCTCGCATCGAGCTCGGACGCCGATCGCGACGGCGAGGTGGAAGTGACCGCCCGGTTCGCACTCGTCCGCGGCCTCGACGAAGAGTTCGTCCGCGCACGCGCCGACATGCCCGACCTCCCCGAGGACGTGCTCAGTCCCGGACAGTGCGCATCCGAGTCTTCGCTGTGGCCACCCGAGCTTCGCGACGACGACGTCGCCGACCTCGACCGAGAGCTTCAGCTGATCGACGCCGGCGAGCTGGCGGTTCAGCTGGGCGACGTCCAGCTCGACGTGCCGCTCTCGCTCGTGCCCGACCTGCTGCCGTACATGTCCGGCGTCGAGTACGTGTACTTCGCCGAAGAGATGCCGCTCGACGACATGATCGACCGGCAAGACGCCACGGTCTCCGTCGCCGCCGCGGGTGGACTCACCGAAGACCTGCCCGCCTTCTCGGTCGACGGCACCGTGCCGGCGGCGGTGGGGCTCTCGTTCACCGCCGATGACCTCGCCTCCATCGACCAGGGCGCGCTCGTCCTGCGATGGAACGGCAGCAGCGACGCCGACGCCGAGCTTGCCCTCCGGCTCACCCCGACGCTGCGCGGCGAGCCGCTCGGCGACGACGTGGTGTGCCTCGTGTCCGATCGCGGTCAGACCCGACTCGACCTGGCCGAGCTCCGCACGCTCGGGTTCGCGCCTGAAGCCGACGGTGTTCACGTCGAGGCGAGCCGCACCACGGCCACCCTCTTCGACGTGGGCGCATTCGCGGGCAGCGAGCTTCTGGTCGAGCGTCGCGACGCGGCCGACCTCCCGTTGCGCTAGCAGCCCGTGGTGCAAGCATCACGACGTCTCGCTCGTCTTTTTCGCTCCTGGCTGTGTCGCCAAAACTTGCGGTACGCCCGGTACGCGCTTCGGCTCCTACCCAGGAGCGAAAAATCCGTCGCGATCCGCCGCGCCGGGTTACACCACGGGCTGCTAGCGCACGTCAAAAGCACCGCTGAGGTGAAGGTGTCACGATCGCGTGGCATTCATCGGTGAGTGCTTTATAAGTCGTCGGCTTCTGCGCTCGACGATGCGCCTGGAGAAGAACCCGATGCCACGGTCGACCTCATTCGTTCTCACCCTCTGTGCTCTCGCCGGCGCCGCCGGTTGCGACGGGGGCAGCGCAGCCGAAGACTCCGGCACCTCGGGCGTCGAGACGGCCGGCGCTACGGACGCTGCGGCGGACGACTCCACCAGCACTGGCGCCGCGACATCGGCCACCTCCTCCACCAGCACGACCGACGCGCCGACGACGGCACCGGTCGACGACGACGACTCGAGCAACGATGACGGCCCGCCGCCGCCGATCAACTTCGACCTCGCCCAGACGCCGGACTTCGGCGACGTCAACTCCGGCTGCAGCGCGGTCGACTTCCTGTTCGTCATCGACAACTCCGGCAGCATGCTCAGCGCGCAGGACAACCTCGTCGCGAACTTCCCGGCCTTCATCGACGGCATTCAAGCCACGCTGACCGACGTCGAGAGCTACCACGTCGGCGTCACGACCAGCGACGCCTACGACGACAACGTCCTCGGCTGCCAAACGCTCGGAAGCCTCGTCGTGGAAACGGGCGGCGGCAACTCGAGCAACATGGCCTGCGGCCCCTACACCGAGGGCTTCAACTTCATCACCGAGGAAGACGATCTGGCCAGCGCGTTCACCTGCGCGGCACGCGTCGGCACCTCGGGCGACGGCTTCGAGCGCCCGATGGCTGCGGTCGAGCTCGCCCTGGGCGACGACCTCGCGGCCGCAGGCGCCTGCAACGAGGGCTTCCTGCGCACCGACGCCCTGCTCGTGGTCGTGGTGATCACGGACGAAGCTGACGGACCCGGCGACCCCGATGGCGCCCCGCCGAACAACACGTCCGAGGGCACGCCTGCGTCGTGGCACGCGTCGGTCATCTCCGCCAAGAACGACATCCCCGAGAACGCTGCCGCCCTGGTGCTCACCAACTATGAGGGCGGCGCGTGCCCACCGGACTTCTCGTTCGACGACGGCGCCAACCTGGTCGAGTTCGCGAACCTGTTCGGCGAGAACGGCTTCGTCGGGGGCATCTGCGAGGCGGACTACGGTCCCATCTTCGCCAATGCGACCGCGGTCATCGAGCAGGCCTGCGAGAACTTCGTCCCGCCGGGCTGAGCCTCGATCACGTTTCGGTCTCTGCGAGGCGCTGCGCGAGGCGCTGCGCGACGCCCGGGTCGAGGTCCGGCTCGTCCGTGGTCCGCAGCCGCTCGAGCGCGCCGACGAACTGCTCGCCGAACTGCGCGCAGTGGGAGCATTGCGCCAGATGGGCCTCGAGCGACGCCGTACGGGCCTCGTCGAGGTCGCCGTCGATGTAGTCGGACAAGCACGCCAGGACTTCGGAGCACGAAATGCCGGCAAGAACGGTGGACTCAGGCATCAGGGGTCTCCTCGTGGTCGCGCAACCGGGCGACGAAGCGTAGGCGGGCGCGATGCAGCCGAACGCGCACCGCGGCTTCCGACGCGCCGAGCAGCGCCGCCACCTGCTTGGTGGAGAGCTCGTCGAGCTCGCGAAGCGTGATGATCTCGCGGTCGGAGGGTGAGAGGGTTGCGAGCGCTCGGTCGATCCGCGCGCGAGAGGTCTGGGCATCGAGCTTCGCCTCGACCTCGGCGCAGCTGCCCCATCCCGCCTCCAAACCCAGCGTCATCAGCTCTTCGGTCTGCGCAGGCTGCCCCTGACGACGCCGGGCCATGCGCCCGCAGCGACGCCGCGCAATGGTGAACAACCAGCTGAGCACCGACGCCTCACCGCGGAAGCCGTCGTAGCCGCGCATCGCGTCCACGAACGTCTCTTGAAGCAGGTCTTCGGCGCGCGCTCGGTCGCCGGTCAGGGCAACGCAGTACCGAAACACGCGCGCCCGATGGGCACGCACGACCGCCTCGAACGAGGGTCGCTCTGGTCCGACTTCGCTCATGGGCGAGAGCGCCGTCCAGACTAGCGAACCCTGCACGTGGACACGCCGAAGAGTCGATACAGCGGGCACAGGCCCATGAACCCGGTGATCAGAGGGATCAGGCCGAGCCATCCCCAGGGCGTTTGTGGACCGGCGATCGCAAGCGAGACGGCGCCTGCGCCCACCAGGACGCGGGCCAGGCGATCGACCGAATGCTGATTCTTGGAGAAGACGCTCGTGGTCATCACCCCAACAGAGGCACGGTCCGCCCAGGGCGTTACAGGCGACGTCGCCGTAACGCGATGGAGCCGCGAGGCCTCCCTCGAAGCAGACATGCCTTGCATCCGCACACTCACCACGCTCCTCCTGCTCACCTCGACCTTCGCCCTCGCGGGGTGCGACGACGACGACATGTCCGGCGGGATGATGGCCACCGCCGACGACGCGACGACCGGCGGAGCACCGATCCCGAGTTCTCCGACGACGGGCGACACCATGACGCCCGCAGACGACGCGACGACGAGCCCGGCACCCGAGCCCGGCACCTCCACGGGCGAGGCGCAAAGCAGCTCGAGCGACGAGAGCGGCACCGGCACGCTCGCCACCGCCGGAAACTCCCGTCGCTTCGAAGACGAAATCACCGCATCGGGCATGCAAATGCTCCGCGACCTCGAGACGGGGCTGCTGTGGGTGAACGACAGCAACGCCTGCAACCCGCTGGGTGCCCCCACCATGGATACGCCGGCGCAGGCGATGACCTACTGCAACGACCTGATGTTCGGCGGATTCGACGACTGGCGAATGCCGATGGTCGACGAAGCCTCGGAGCTCATCACCGCGGCGCTCGACGAAGGTGTCGACCTCATCTACCAGAACCCCGGTTGCCCGGCGGTCATCGCCATGGGGGGCGTCGCCGTACAGACCCACAACGGCGACGACCCAGGAGCGGTGACGGATATGCCACCGAGCCTGGGCGTTCGCTGCGTTCGCGCCGAGTGAACGCGTCTACCAGCGGTCCATGCCGCCGAGGTTGTGCACGTCGGTGAATCCAGCCGACTCGAGCGCAGCCTTGGCGCGACTGCTGCGAATCCCGCTGCGGCAGTACACGACCACGGTGGTGTCGGTCGACCCAACCTCTGACGTGCGCGCCGCAACCTCGTCGTGCGGGATGTTCTTGGCCCCGTCCACATGCCCGTCGGCGAACTCCGCCGGCGAGCGGACGTCGAGCAGCACCGCACCGCCTTCGACGAGGCTGCGTGCCTTGGCGCCGTCGATGAACTCACTGGTCACGCGCGCGCGCATGACCATGAACAGAACGAAGGCCGCCGCGCCGACGGCGATGATCGTTGGCACCATGCGCTTCAGTCCCACTGCGGAAGCTGCTCCGCGGCCAGAAGGTCTTCGACGGTTTGTCGGGGACGCGTCACCGCCCAGCGGTCGCCGTCGACCAAGACTTCGGCCGGCAGCGGGCGGGTGTTGTAGTTGCTCGCCATCGACATGCCGTACGCGCCAGCGCTCAGCACCGCCATGAGCGAGCCCGTGGGGGTGGCGGCCAGCGGGCGGTGCAGGCCGAGGAAGTCCCCCGACTCGCACACGGGCCCCACGACGTCCGCCACCGTCGCGTCTGCGTCGGCCGGCGGCTGCGTGACGGGAACGATGGCGTGATAGGCCCGGTAGAGCGCCGGGCGAAGCAGGTCGTTCATCGCCGCGTCCACGATGACGAAGCGCTTGCTGTCGCTGCGCTTGTTGCCGACGACCCGCATGAGCAGCACGCCCGACTGCGCCGTCAGCCAGCGGCCAGGCTCGAGCATCAGCTCGACGTCGAGGTCGGCGCTGGCTTTGACGACCGCCTCGCCCCACGCCGCAATGTCGAGCGATGCATCGCTCTCACCGTAGGCGATGCCGAAGCCACCGCCGAGATCGATGTGCCCCAGCTTCACGCCCTGCTCGCGGAGTCCGACGGTGAGCTTGCGGATGCGGTCGAAGCTGTCCACGAACGGCTCGACGTTGGCGATCTGCGAGCCGATGTGGCAGCCAATTCCCTCCATCTCGAGGTGCGGCGAGGCATGCACGCGGAGCGCGAGCGTGGCCGCCTCGGACATCGAGATGCCGAACTTGGCCTTCTCCATGCCGGTCGCGAGATACGGGTGCGTCTTGGGATCGACGTCGGGATTGACCCGCAGCGTCACGGGGACCGTCTTGCCCAACGCTGAGGCCCGGGCTTCGAGGCGGTCGACTTCCTCGGCGCTCTCGACGTTGACGGACCGAAGGCCCGCCTCGATCGCGGCGTCGAGTTCGGCATCCGTTTTGCCAACGCCGCTGAATACGATGTCCTTGGCAGACATACCGGCCGCGAGGGCGCGCTTCATCTCGCCGACGCTGACGATGTCGGCGCCCGCACCGAGGCTGCGCAGGTGCGAGAGCACCGCGAGAGACCCGTTCGCCTTCACCGCAAAGCAGATCTTGGTCGGGCGCCCACGCACAGCGTCCTCCAGCCTGCGATAGCGTGTGGCGATGTGGGCGGCGCTGTACACGTACGTCGGCGTGCCGACCGCAGCAGCGATGGTGTCGAGCGAGACCCCCTCGAGGAAGCCCTCGCCGTTTTGGTAGCGAAAGGCGAAGCGATCGGCGGCTTCGGCGACCCACGCGTGGTCAGGACGAGCGGACATGCGACAGCGGCGATGCCACGTCCCGAACCGAAAATCAATCACGGCAACGGTGGGCGCGGCCGGACGCGGTGCTACGATCACCTCGTCACTTCAGGTCGCCGGAAAGGGAGGACATGCCTATGAAACAGCTGGAACTTTCGACCGAGCTCAACCCCCAACCACGGACAGCGGTACGCTGCCCAGGAGGCACCGCCTAAGACATGAAGGGCCCGCGGTGATTGGTCACCGCGAGGATGGGCGTCGACCTTGCGCCCTCCTGCGCCCTTACACGCGGTGAAGGTTCGCCTTCACCACCCGTGCATACAGATGTCTCGGGCGACACGTGGGACGCCCGCCGACGTCCAGGATCGACTGCTCATCGGTCCGACTATCTGAGCCGAACGCTCCGCGAGCACATCACCCCTGACGGCCGCCTCGACGCGGTCGCAACGACAGAACCGGATGAACCCGGAGTGACCCGAGCGGCGGAGAGTCCCACGACTCCGCCGCTCTGCTGTTATCCGCCGCTCTGCTGTCAATAGACGACGCCGGTCCGCAGCCAGTCGAGCGCCACGTCCTCGTCGTGGAACGCCTTGATGTTCACGCCGAAGTCGCGCGCGTACCGCTGAGCCTGCAGGGTGCCCACGGTCGAGCGGACCAGCCACGCGATGCGGTCGAACAGCAGGGCAGCGCGGATGTTGAACTCGCGCGCCATCGACTCGAACCCCGCGTCGTTTCGGCCGGTCCCGGCCCGGAGATCCAGCAAGAAGCCGTCGCAGCCCGGAGACAGCGTTTCGACGGCCTCTACGACCAGCTTCACGAGTTGCTCGAGGGGAACGTCCGCCTCGAGCTCACCGGGACGTCGCACCATCCGCACGACGCCTCGCGGTTCCTCATAAAGCTCAAGTACACCGATTTCGATGCGCTCGGCGTTGGGCTGTTCTCCTACATCCGCGCTCATCCGACGACGGCCTTCCCCAGCTCCGAAGATCTACCACACGGCACTTCCAGCCAACTGGCCGTATTCGGCTCTCTAGCCGGCCACAACACGCTTTCAGTATCGCGCACGCCCCGCATTGGGCCAGCCTTCGCGCCGGCCGTGCACCGTGCGGCACGGTTCCAGGAGCCAAATGCGCAAATGTACTCCACGCTCGGATCAGGGCTCCGCTGACAGGATCGCGCTCAGAGCGGCGTTCAAACGGGTTGCCCATCAGGCTGCGTGATGGCGGTATCGCGCACGGCCCATTTTAGGACCTTGCGGACTTTGTAATCCGAAATACTCCGATTGTCGCAGGAGATGCCGGCGGCCGGCGCGAAGCCCCCCGCCAACCCCGGCTCAACCTCAAGGAGTGGGAACGCGATGAAAAAAAGTGGAATTATCGGATTGGCAGCTGTCGGACTCCTGACCTTCGTGGCACAGCCCGAAGACGCGGAGGCCACGTACTTCTACAACTCGCTGCGCTGGGAGGGATTCACCCACCACATCTCCATCGCGAGCCGCGGAGAGTTCGACCTGACCGAGGCCAACCCCGACGTGCCCAACTGCGCCGGAGGGGTGTGCGCAACGCAGTGGTACTTCGAGGAGAAGCTCGGACTCAGCCAAGAAGAGATCGACGACCGCCGCGATGAGGCGATCGACATCTTCGTCGAGCAGTTCGGCATCGACCCCAGCGATCCCATCTACGCCGGGCGCCTCAACTTCTTCCCGTTTGCGACCGACCCGCGCATGGACTGGCGCGCCTTCACCTGGGGTCGCTTCAACGTGCCCGACCGCGGCTGGGAGGTCTTCGACGGCGGGCACATCTTCATCGTGACCGACCCCAACGGCATCGAGGTCACCGAGGGCACCTACGCCGGCATCACCATCCCCCCGGGCGGCGCGGCGCTCTCAGGCTCCTACCTGGTCGAGGCCGAGACCAGCTGGGGCGCGCACCTTGCCGACATCGAGATCACCTACGCCCCGTTGGGCCCCGCGAACTTCTCGTCGGATCCACGCTTCGCCTCGGTCGGTACGTGCCAGGCCACGAGCGTGTTGATCGACGGCTGGTACGAGCCGGCGTGGGTTGCAGGGGGCGGCTACATGACGCCCACGCTGACCTTCCAGCCCGGCTCCGCCCCGAACCTCTCGAAGGCGGTCTACCGGAACACGATGACCTTCAGCGAGAACGGCGGCTTCGGGGACTGAGCCCGCGCACCGCCGGGCGGACCATCGAGCAGCCCACGAAAAACGCCGCGCCGAGCCATGAGCTCGAGCGCGGCTTTTTCGTGCGGAGATGCTCGGGTCCCTACCAGGCGCAGAACTCTTCGGAGGCGAGACCGTTCTCGTCCCAGAGCTCGCAGCAGTTCTCGTCGTCGAGCGTGTCCTCGTGGCCGAGCCAGTCGTTGCAGTCCTCGTCGGACTCGTCTTCGCTCTCGTAGCAGGTCAGCCACGCCTCGCGGACGGCCTCGCAGTAGCCAAGCTCGTCGTCGACGCCGCCCTCGTTGCAGGGGAACGGGCTGTCTTCGTGGCAGGTGACCTCCACCGAGAACTCGCCCGCCGAGCCACCGCTCGCGCCGACGACCAGAATGACGTCGCCCCCGTTGGGGACGGTCCAGCCCGCCTCGATCGCGTCGGACTCGTTGCTGAACCCGTGCGTGGGCGCCTCGTAGTCGTCGGCCTGGGCGCGTGCGAGCCCGTTGTAGAGGAAGGCCGTGGGGTCGAGGTCGCCGTCGGTCCGCTCGACGCGAGCGTTGATGACCGAGCCAGGGCGCGCCGCGACGACGTAAACGTGGACCGCATCGCCCGCGACGTAGCCGCTGCCCTGGGTTCCCGCGGCAAGTGCGCCAATCGGGCCCTCGGTCGTGTCGTCGGCCTTGCCGCCCGCCGCCGGCGCCGCGCCGGCCTCGGTGTCGGTGTCCTGTGCGTCGCACGCCCCCAACCCGAGGCCCGTGGCGAGAAGGAGAGCCTGAGCAAACACAGCGCGTCGAATGATGTGCGACATGGTGCGACCCATGTACACCCACACCTTCATTGGCGCCAGTCACAGATTGGCAACAGACGCAAAAAATCGGCGTTTCTGCCGATCTCGTGCTCCCTGGAACCAAAAGCAACGCGCCCGGAGGCTTGCCTGCCGTCCGAGCGCGTTTTTCGCAAGTCTGGGCTGAGCGTCAGTCGTCGTCGCCGACGGCGATCAGGTGACCCGATCGGGTGCGCTTGGTGTCGAGGTAGAAGCGATTCTCCTCGCGGGCCTCGATCTGCAGCGGCATCCGCTTGACCACGGTGATCCCCGCCGACTCCAGGCCTTCGACCTTGTTGGGGTTGTTCGTGTGCAGCTCAACCCGGCGTGCGCCGAGCGCCTGCAGCATCGCCGCGGCCGTGTCGTAGCTCCGCATGTCGTCGTCGAAACCAAGGTGGAGGTTTGCCTCGACAGTGTCGAGGCCCCCGTCCTGCAGCTCGTACGCCTTGACCTTGTTGGCGATGCCGATCCCGCGCCCCTCTTGGCGCAGGTACAGAAGCACGCCGAAGTCCCGCTCTGCGAGACGCCGCATCGCTTCGGCGAGCTGCTCACCGCAGTCGCAGCGGAGAGAGCCGAACGCATCGCCGGTCACACACTCCGAGTGCATGCGAACCGGCACGACGACATTTGCGCCCACGTCGCCGCGCACGAGCGCCACGTCGTCGAGCTGGCCCGAAAGGCCCTCAAAGGCGACGAGTTGGAACTCGCCGAACTGCGTCGGAAGCTTGCCGCGCGCGATCTCTCGAACGGATGCCATCGTCCTCGTGGTTGCCGTCGCTGATCGTGTCATGGCCGCTGAGGGTTACGCGTCAGTAGACGCGCATCGCGTCCACGATGCCCTGGTACAGCTTGCTCGACGAAGCAATCCCTTGTCGGACGCTCTCCAGGACCAGTTCGAGCAGCTGATCCTGATCGAGGCGGAGCACGTCGTAGTAGCGCTGGCGGTCGATCGCGTGAATCGTCGACGGCCAGTAGCCCTCGTTGATGAGGATATGGTTCATCGCAAGGCGCGCAACGCGGCCGCTGATCTCGGGCCACGGGAAGATGCGAATCACCTCGCGATGCACCTCGACGGCGAGCTCGATCGGGTGGGCCCGCTTGCACTCCTCGGTACGGAACCAGTCCGTCAGCTTCCGCATGCGGTAGCTGATCTTGTCGGCCTGCGCGAGGTCGTGGAAGTACATGCGGTGGATCGGGTTGTCCTTGCGGTACTGGACCTGATCCTTCTTGTCCGCCGGCAGCATCACTTGATGCAGCTTCTTGAGCCAGTCGAGGTTGAGCGTGAGCCGCTTGCCTCGCGAATCCACCACGTACTGGATGCCGTCGCGGACGGCCATGATGTGGTTGTAGGCGGGGATCAGACTGGGCGCCGAGATGATCTCGGTGTCGATGGCAGCCTTGATCTCGGCGATGCTGAGCACCGTGCCCTCGAGCGCGAAGTCGTGGTAGATCCACGACATCATGAAGCGCTCGTCGAAGCTGGCGCGCTGCTTGGGCGACAGCATTCCGAGCTTCTCCCACAACAGCTCCGAGTTCTCGTGAAGCTGACGGTAGTTCCTGGACACGCTCGGCATCGAGACCGCGGACCGTACTGATCGCAAGCGCCGGGGTCAACCGTGGCCCCGTAAGCCCATGGTTTCGCGTCGAAAACTCGCCACAGCGGGGCTGAGCGTGCGACGGGACTCACATTCTCGGCCGCGCCTTCTCCGCGCAGCCGGTCAGCCGCGACTTCGAGTGCGCTGCCAGGCCTTCGCCTCGTCGATCATCAACGCGTCGGCCTCGGCCTCGAAGACGACCAGCGCATCGGCTGCCAGCGCGTCGGCTTCGGCACCATGCGCGAGCCGGTCGACCTGGACCAGGGACTTGGCAAGCTCGAACCGCACGCCGGCCAGCTCCCGCGCGGGGGCCCCCGGGGCTACCGCGAGCGCGGCCCGGAAGTAGCGGATCGCATCTTCATGGTCGCCGAGGTCGGCGTTCACCAGCCCGAGGTTGTACTTCACGGGCCTCAGCCGCGGGTCGTCGGCGCTGAGCGAGGCCGACCAGCTCGCGTCGGCCTGCTCGAACATCGCTCGTGCCTCGGGGACCTTGCCGCGCTGATGATGGAGCGCGCCGAGGTTGTTGTAGATCTCCGCCGTCTTCGCGTGCTCGAGGCCGTAGGTGTCGACCGTCCACGCCCGGACCTCTTCGAACAGCGCCGCTGCCCGGTCGAGCTCGCCCGCCCGCAGCACGATCATCGCGAGGTTGCCCTTCGTCGTGGCGGTGCGCGGGTGGTCCGATCCGAACGCTTGCTCGCAGATCTCGAGCGCTCGAACGAGGTCGGACTCGGCCTGCTGCAGGTCGCCGAGCAGCTGGCGGGCGTACGCGATGTTCGACAGCGTCGAGCACACGTAGGGGTGCTCGGATCCCAGAACCTCTTCGCGGATCTCGAGCGCACGCACCAGCGGCGGCAGCGACTCCTCGGGGCGTCGACGTCGCTGCAAGAAGGCCCCGAACTCGCTGAGGCTGCCCGAGAGCGCGAGCGGGTCATCCACCTCGGGCGCTTCGAGCAGCGCGAGCGCTTCCTTGAAGCGGACCTCGGCTGCTTCGGACTTGCCCGTCGCGTCCAGCACCTTGGCAATGCGTCCGACGGCCCTCGCGGTCATCACCGGGTCCTCCTCGCGGCGGGCGATCTCCTCGGCAAGCTCGGCGGGGAGCATGGCTTCCTCGGCCCGATTGAGTCGAGACTCGAGCACGAAGGACCACCCCGTGAGGCTATCGACGGCGACCTCGTCGGCAGCCGCCGCGAGCGAGGCCGAGACCGCTTCGCGCATCGTCGTCTCGGCCTCGTCGTACCGGCCGATGCCCTCGAGCGCGAGCGCCTCCTGCTGCAGAAGCTCCGCGTGCACCGCCCGCGGCGCGAGGCCTTGGGCAGCCAGCGAGACCGTTGCCGAGCGCGCGGTGGACAGCGCTTCGTCGTAGCGCGCCAGCCGGTAGAGCGCTCGGGCGTCGGCGAGGTCGGCCTGTGCCTGACCGAAGGCCGCGCGCTCGAGGGGCTCCGTCGGCAGCGGACGCTCGCCGGAGAGTTCGTCGAGGTCGCTACACCGCGCGAGGTCGGGCAGCGCATCGACCACGTCGACCGCCCGCGACACCGTCCGCGCATCGACCTCGAGCAGTCGCTGCACCCTCGCGCGCAACGAATCCTTCGCGCGCCCCAGGCAGGCCATGCGCAGGTCGAGCATCGCGGGAGACTGCTCGCCCCGGACGGACGTGGCCTCGCACGCATCGCGAAAGCCCGACTCCCACGAGGTGGTGAACGTATCGAGTCGCGACGACACGCGAGCCCACACCGCCGGACCGGCCAACGGCGCCGCGTCTTCCATGCTGCCGCGGACCGCGTCGCGCATGGTGTCGTCCCAAACGCCTTCGAGCTGGGCCTCGGCGCCCTCGCATCGAACGTCACGCTCGGTCTGCAGCCACACCACGGACGCCAGACCCGCTCCGAAGACGCCGGCGGCCATCAACGGGCGCACACGAGATGCCCGGGGCCGTACAGCTCGCTCGATCTCGGCGAGCAGCACGGTCATGCTCGGCCAGCGGTTCTTGGCGAGTGGCTGCAGCCCGCGACGGACCGCGTCCGCGAGCCGCTTGGGCACCGCGACCTGGCGCGGCCACGCCGGAGGGCCCTGCTGCTTTGCCTGGTACAGCTGACGAACGTTGCCGCGGAACGGACGTCGACCCGCGAGCGCGTGCCACAGCGTCAGGCAAAACGCGTACTGGTCGGTCGCCGGCGAGCAGTCGGTCCCGGCGTGCTGCTCGGGCGCCATGTACGGCGGCGTGCCGAGCATGACGTCGTCGCGCGTGAGGTCCTCGGTGGCCTCGGCGATCTCGGGATCGATCGACGGGTGATGGCTCGTGAAGACGACGCTATCGTCCATCCGCGACGTGCCGCCGACCTTGGCCAAGCCGAAGTCGGTGACCTTCACCTCGCCCGCGTCCGAGAGCATCACGTTGCTCGGCTTGAAGTCCCGGTGGATCAGATGCGCCGCGTGAGCAGCCTCGAGCCCGCGGCCGGCTTGCAGCAGCACCTCGATCGTTTGCTGCCAGGTTCGCTCCGTCCGCAGCCAGTGCGCGAGGTTGCGGCCGGGGACGAACTCCATCGCGACGAGCACGTCCTCGTTCTCGGCCTCGACGTCGTAGACCGCGACGACGTTGGGGTGGCTCAGCTGCGCGAGCGCCTGGGCCTCCCGGACGAGGCGAGCCGCGGACTCGGTGTCGAGGGACGCGGAGTGCAGCCGCTTCAGGGCGACCTCGCGGCGCAGCTTGGGGTCGTAGGCGCGAACGACGGTGCCCATGCCGCCCTGACCCACGGTCTCGAGCACGACGTATCGGTCGATTCTCTGCGCGTCCCGCGACCCGGTCGGCTCGGTGACGACCGGCGTCGCAGACGTGACGACCTCGAGGTCCGGCATCGCCGCACCCCTGCGTGTTTTTCGAGACGTCGACCCGCTCGCCACCTCGCCCGCTCCTCTCTCTCCCGACGTCGATGGTACCAGCCGGGGTGGCTTCGGGCGCGGCCTACGCCGACCTACACAGAAGTGGACAGTGAGACTGGCGACCCGCCAAGCCCCGCGGAGTGACGTTTTTTTGACCTGTTGGCGCCGCCCTGGCAGGGGTGTTCGGGTGGGCGAAGGCCACATCTCCGTGCTCCCGCGCGAGGTTTGCGACGCCCTCGCGCCCGGATTTCCGGCGGCCGACCAAGCGCCCCGCGGGGTCTACGTCGACGCGACATGTGGCGCTGGTGGCCACATCGAGGCGGTCCTGGAGCGTTTCGCCCCTGCACAGGTCGTCGCCATCGATCGCGACGTGACGGCGCTCGAGCGCGCCCAGGCGCGTCTGAGCGCTGCGCGCACGCCCATCCTGTTCGTGCACGCCCCCTTCTCCGCGCTCGGGCCCACCCTGCAGGAGCGCGGCATCAAGGCCGACGGGATCCTCGCGGACCTTGGTGTTTCCTCGTTGCAGCTCGACCAGGTCGAGCGAGGGTTTTCGTTCCGCGGAGACGCCCCGCTGGACATGCGTATGAACGCGGACGACCCCAAGACGGCCGCTGACCTCATCGCCGAGCTCGACGTCCCCGCGCTGATTCGCATCCTTCGCGAGTACGGGGAAGAGCAAGACGCGCCCCGCATCGCCCGGGCGATCATCGACGCCAAGCCCACGACCACCGGCGCGCTCGCCCAGATCGTCGCCGACGCGATGAGCCACAAGCAGCGCCGCAAGCTGGGCCTGCGCATCCACCCGGCGACCCGAACCTTTCAGGCGCTGCGCATCCACCTCAACGACGAGCTTGGCGAGCTCGACACGCTGCTTCGCGAGGGACCCGAGGCGCTCACCATCGGCGGGCGTCTTGCGATCATCACGTTTCACTCGCTCGAAGACCGCCGCGTCAAGCAGGCCTTCCGCCGCCGCAGCGCCCCCAAAGATCTCCCGGCTGGACTGCCGGTGCCCGAGTCCGAGCGACAGGCGCCCTTCAGCCAGCCCCGCCCGTTCGCCAAAGGCGTCGTCGCCCAGCCCGACGAGGTCGACGCGAACCCCCGAGCCCGCAGCGCCCGCCTTCGGGTGCTGGAACGAGTCGCATGAGCAAGCGAAGCCGCCGAAAGCAGAAGACCGTCGAGTTCTTTCACGGCCACAAGCGCAGCAGTGATCTGCCTGCGGGTGGGTCGAGTGTGGAGCGTGCTCGCGACAGGATGCGCGCGCCCGCGGGCACCTCGTTCCTGCTGTTTTTGTGCGTCGCGGTGATGGTCGCGATGGCCATCGTGCGCATCAAGTCGACCACCGCGGTGCTGGAGGCCGGCGGCGACATTGCAAAGCTGTCCGAGCAGCAGGCGATGCTGCTCGAAGAGAAGCGGCGGCTCTCGGCCGAGCGTGCCTACCTGCGCAACCCCACGCAGGTGCAATCGGTCGCCCGCGACGAGCTGGGCATGGTCCCCGTCGCGCCCGAGCTGGTCCAGAAGATCCGCGTGAAGGAGGACCCCCGATGAACCTGCTGCACCGACACAAAGCGATCGTTCAGCCCATGGCCACCGACATCGGGTCGGTTCGGCTGCGGGTGTTGCTGGTGGCGGCGATCCTCGGCCTCTCGATGGGGGGCCTGATGTGGCGCGCGTTCCAAGTTTCGGTGCGTCAGCACGAGCACTACGCCGACCTCGGTCACCGCCAGCAGCTTCGGACCTACCGCGTTCGGGCGAGCCGAGGCGACATCGTCGACCGCAACTACATCGCACTCGCGGTCACCGACCGCATGCACAAGATCGTGCTCAACCCGCGGCTGATCGCGGCCCAGGGGGCGACCGAAGACGTCGTGGGCACGATCATGGGCCTGTTCCCCAGCGAGGACCCGGCGTACCTGCGGACCGAGCTGGGCAAAGACAAGGCGTACCGCCAGCTTCGAATGCGGCTCGACGACGCGCAGGCCCGCACCATTCGCGAGGCCAAGCTGCCCGGCGTGCGCCTGGAGCCGATGCCACACCGCGTCTACCCGCGCAAGCTGCTCGCCTCCCAGGTTCTCGGCCGCGTCAGTGCCGAAGGCTCGGGCAACCTGGGCATCGAGTACGGCCTCGACGAGTTCCTTCGCGGCCGCGATGCGATGAGCCCCGCCTACTTTGCGCGCGGCCAAAAGCTGCTGGTCGACGGTCACCCCGACGCGTCGGTCTCGCGTGGGCACACGGTCGTGCTCTCCCTCGACACCGCCCTGCAGGCGATGGCCGAGGAAGAGATCAACACGCTCGTGGAGAACTGGACGCCCGTCAGCGCGAGCGTCCTCGTGCTCGACCCGCGCAGCGGCGAGGTCCTGGCCATGGCCAGCCGCCCGACGTTCGACCCGAACCACAAAATCGACGACATCGATCAGACCGTGAACCACGCGGTCAACCGGGCGTTCGAGCCGGGCTCCACGATGAAGGCGATCACCGTCGCCGCCGCGCTCGAGCAGGGCGTGATTCGGCGCGACGAGAGCTTCTTCTGCGAGAACGGCCGCTGGCAGTACACCGACGACCACGCCATTCGCGACACCAAGCCGCTGGAGTGGCTGAGCATCGCGGAGATCCTCGCGGTCTCGTCGAACATCTGCACCACGAAGATCTACGACCGCCTCAACAAGCAGAACCTCTCCAAGTGGGTCCGCCGATTCCACTTCGGCGAGCGGCCCGCGATCGAGCTGCCCGGTGCCACGGGCGGCAAGCTCGACGACTGGGAGAAGTGGTCCGACATTCAGGGCGCGAACATCTCGTTCGGTCAGGGCATGAGCGCGAGCCCGCTGCAGGTCGCCTCGGCCTTTGCCGTGCTCGCCAACGGCGGCACCTACCACGCGCCCACGGTCGTTCGCACCGTCCTCGACCACGAGGGCAACGAGGTCCCGCTCGATCGTCCCGAGCCCGAGCGGCTCGTTCGCACCGCGACCGCCGACACCGTGCTCGAAATGCTCGAGAACGTCGTGCACTCGAAGAAGGGCACCGGCAAGAACGCGCGCATCGAGGGCTACCGCGTCGCGGGCAAGACCTCCACCGCGCAGAAAGCCTCGAAGAAGGGCGGCTACGCCGAGGACGAGTACTTCGCCTCGTTCGTCGGCGCCATCCCGGCCAAGGACCCGCGCGTCGTCATCCTCGTCAGCGTCGACAACCCCGTCGGCGGTCACTACGGCAACGAGGTCGCCGCACCCACGTTCGCCCGGCTTGCCGAGCGCGTCATGCTGCACCTGGGCGTCCCCCGCGACGACGGCTCCCGCCCCACCCCGGACCCGCTCGAGCTGATGAATACCAACGTCAAGCTCGTCGAAGGCTTCACGCCCATCGGTGACGTCGAGCCCGAGCTGCCCGGCCAGCGTCCGATCGCCGTCGGCGGTGGCCTGCCCGACTTCACCGGCCTCAGCCTCGTCGAAGCCCTCGACGCAGCCGACGGCGCCGGCGTGGAGCTCGTCGCCCGCGGCACCGGCATCGCCGTCATGCAGGACGTCCCGCCCGGCCCCATGGAAGACCCCGCCACCGCGGTCACCGTCTTCTTCGAACCCCCGGCCTGACGACTACGGCTCGCCGAAGACGAATTCGACGACGCCACAGCCGTCCCAAACCGTGGACGCGCGCAAGGACGGTTCGGGGTTGCCGAACTCGCAGGAGCCCGGCTCTTCGCAGTTGCACCGGGGTTCGCAGCCAGATGCTGGGCCTGCAGCGGCGACGAACTCGAAGCCGACGAGCGCGGCAGGCTCTGGCGTCGCGAGGGCCATGCAGGTCGGGAGGACCTCGAAGTTGGGAGGCTCGAAGCACTCGGTCCGCGTGGGGATCTCCGCGGCGACGAAGTCCTCCCACGGCTCCTCGACGAAGCCTCCGGGCGCGACGACCAGGGGCGGACGCAGGTTGATGCAGTCCCGGCACCCCTTCTGCTCGGGTCCGTAGATGCTGCACCAATGCGGGTCGGCCCATTCACACGACGTCGCGAGGAGCGTCGTAAACCGATGGCCGCCCAGCATCCCTTCCGCCGTGAAGTGCCGAGGCGGGGCCCCACACGCGCCCGTCGTATCGAGGACCGCGATCGGCTCGTCCGTGTCATTCACGAAGCGAACGACGAACGGTTCGTCGCGCTCGTCCGCACGCGCGAGATGGACATCGCACGAGACGTCCGAGCCGTGGGGGTCGAAGGCTGCATCGGGCTCGATGCAGACCTCGACGACGCCCTCGCCGGTACTCTCGGCGCTTCCCGTAATTCCCGTCTCGGGCTCGAGCGGCACGACCTCCTCACAACCGACGGGCGCAGTGCAAAGCAACGCGACGCAGAGACATCGACGTAAGGCGAGCGAGGGGTTCATCGACGCCCCGATTCTATCCCGTCGCCGGGGCGATCAGCGACTTGAGCCACGGGACGAGGAGCAGGACGCCGCCGAAGGAGAGGACGGCTCCGGCGAGCGCCCAAGCCCAGTGGACGTCGAGAGACTTGCGCGCGGACCAGGCAAGCCACGCGATGGGGATGATCGTCATGACCGCGGACCACTGGGGTGCGACGAGCATGAAGAGCGAGCCCAGGATGGTCTGCAGCACGAAGGTGTGACCGAGCGCGAAGAGCACGATGACGAGGTGCTCGACCCAGCTGCGGCCGCGGCGGATGAAGACGATGAACATCGTCGTCGCGGTGAGCGGCAGCGCCATGAGATTGAGCAGCTTCTGCCACTCGAATCCGTCCGCGGTCTTGGTTCCGTCTTCGAGGCCCAGCGCGGTGCCGACCCACGGCAACACCACGAAGGCCAGCGTGACGGCGACGAGGGCGTACTTGAACGGGTTGATGTAGACGATGCGGCGTCCGTCGAGGTAGTCGCGCACGACGTCGCCAGGCCGAACCGTCATGCCCCAGACCGTCCGGAACACCCGCGAGTCGAGCTCGATCAGGCTCTCGACCAGGTCCTCGACCAGGACGCGCAGCTTCAGCTTGGGGTGCTGATGCCCCTGGCCGCACGCGTGACAGAACATGCCGTGGAGCCGAGTTCCACAGGCGCGGCAGTGCTCCGGATGTTCGCGCTCGTCTGCCACTCGTACGGCGCGTAGCACGGCGATCGCGGGCACGCGACCGCATGCCCGGATCGCGCGGCGCTACGACGGCGTGCGCTGCGAACCGGCTGAGTCGCCTACGTACTGAGCGACGGCGGTTCGGGGATCGGGGCTGGAGCGCATCGACCAGCCGGCACGCGTCTGCAGGTGTCGGACGAACTTCGCGGTGCCGCGGAAGTTGGCGTTGTCGATGACGAGCAAGCAGCCGGGGGCGAGGCGCGGCTCCAGCGTCGTGAGCAGCGGCTCGTACACGTCGCTCCAGGCGTCGAAGAACAGCAGGTCGATCGGTCCGCGGTGGTCGGCCAGCGTCGCCCGGGCGTCGCCTTCGAGCACGGTGACGACGTCATCGAGACCGGCGGCGCGCAGGTTCTCGCGGGAGGTGGCGACCTTGTTCGACTCGATCTCCGTGGTCACGACGCGACCGCCGGTGGTTCGCGCGGCGGCGCCGAGCCACAGCGCGGAAATGCCGAACGACGTGCCGAACTCGACGATGTTGGTGGCGCCCTGGGCGACGACGGCCTCGTACAGCCAGCGTCCCTGGGTGGGTCCGATGGCGATGTAGGCGTCGCGCATGTGGCGCGGCTTGAGACCGAGACCGAGGCTCTTCGCGACGCCCAGGGCGACGCGAGGCATGTCCTTGGCCGACTCGGCGTGAAGACGCTGCAGAACGCCGCGAACCTGGGGATCGGCGACGACGGAGGAGGGATGGGCGTGGGCAGTCATGCCCTCAACCTGGGTCGGGGCGCCCGCGACACCAATGCACCCGACGCATCGCCGGATTCCGAGCCTGAGGGTTGCCAGGCCCAGGGGTCGGGGAAATCGGGTGCGTTCGACCGACCGCCGCTATAGTTTATGGACCGCCACCGATGCAGCTTGAGGCTTTCGACAACACCGAAGTCGCGTTTCGGCACAAGTCCGACCGGGCCCTGACCAAGGCCTATTGGATGTTCAAGCTGATCGCGTTTTCGTGGATGGTCAGCATCGGCAAGCGCATGGTGGACCTCGCCCTCGCGCTGCGGCTCCCGATCCACTGGGCCCTGCGCTGGAACGTGTTCGAGCACTTCTGCGGCGGCGAAACGATCGAAGCCTGCCAGGTCACGACCAAGGCGCTCGACCAGCACGGCGTGGGCACGATCCTCGACTTCAGCGTGGAGGGCAAAGAGTCCGACGCCGACTTCGCGCGCAGCTTCGAAGAGATCCTCGAGACGGCCGACACCGCGGCCGGCAACGCGCACATCCCCTTCTGCGTGTTCAAGGTCTCCGGCATTGCTCGGCACGCGCTGCTTCAAGAGGTCAGCGAAGGGGCGACGCTCTCGAAGACCGCGCAGGCCGAGTTCGATACGGTCCGCGAGCGCGTCGACGCCATCTGCAAGCGGGCGGCCGACGGCGGCACCTACGTCCTGATCGACGCCGAGGAGAGCTGGATTCAGCAGGCGATCGACGACATCGCGCTCGCGATGATCCGCGCCTACAACCGCGAGCGGGTCGTCGTGTTCAACACGTACCAGCTCTACCGCCACGACCGGCTCGCGGTACTCACCCGCGACCTCGATGCCGCCCGCGACGAAGGCTTTCACCTCGGCGCAAAGCTGGTGCGCGGCGCGTACATGGAGAAGGAGCGCGACCGCGCCGAAGAGAAGGGCTACCCCTCCCCGATTCAGCCCGACAAGGCGGCCACCGACCGAGACTTCGACGCCGCGCTGGCCTTGAGCGTGGAGCGGATCGACCACATGGCGGTCTGCGTCGGCACCCACAACGAGCGCTCGAGCGCGACGATGACCACGCTGATGGCCGAGCGCGGCATCGAGAAGTCCGACCCTCGCGTCTACTTTGCGCAGCTGCTCGGCATGAGCGACCACATCTCGTTCAACCTCGCGGCACACGGCTACAACGTGGCCAAGTACGTGCCGTACGGGCCGCTGCGCGAGGTGGTGCCGTACTTGATCCGCCGCGCCGAAGAGAACACCTCGGTCGCCGGGCAGACGGGGCGCGAGCTTCAGCTCATCCAGGATGAGCGAGCGCGCCGAGCCGCCGCGCGAGCCGGAACCGCAGGCCGCAGCGCCACCGGTGCCTGAGCCTCACGGCGTGCGCTTCGACGCGAGCAGCGGCCCCGCCCACGCGTGCAGAGCCGCCCGCGAAGCCGCCCCCGCGTCGCCAGCCTCCGCATGCAGCTGGTCGGAGCGCATCGCGGCTTGCACGGCCTCGTCCCACCGCGGTGAGCCGCGTCGACACGTCGGGTCCGCGGGGGCACACAGCGCGTACGCCAGAGAAGCAAACGTCGATGCGCGCTCGAGCGGCCCGGCGCCGATCACGTCGTAGATCTCGAGCACCGCTTCGGAGAACTCGCGCGCGGCGTCGAGCTTGCCCAGCGCCGCGGCGATGCGCGCCCGAGCAGCGAGCGTCTCGGCCGTGGTGGCGTGCGACCGACCGACCGTCGCCATCGCCATCGCGTGGGCTCGCTCGGCAAACGCCTCGGCCTGCGGCCAGTGGCCGGCGCCCTCGTGCGCCTGCGCCATGTATCCCAGCGTTCGCGCAATGCTGGGGTGCTCCCCACCATCACGCGCCTCGCGAATCACCAGCGCGCGATGCAGGGCCGTCAGCGCGTCGTCATAGCGCTGCGCGTAGATCAAGCCCGTCGAGAGGTTCTCGAGCGCGTGCGCAACCTCGGGGTGGTCGGGGCCAAAGGCCGCCTCGAACGCCTCGACGCCGGTGGTGAACGACGCGATCGCACCCGGAAGGTCACCACCACGCCACTGCACGATCGCGAGGTTCTGGGCCGCCATCGCGCGACGGGAGTGCTGCGGGGTCGAGGCCGCGCCAAGCTGTGCGACCGCCTCTTCGAGCAGCGGCGTGGCTGCGGCGACGTCCCCGTGCGTCAGGTGAGCCGCCCCCAGGTCCGAGGCCAGCGCACCCACGGCCCCCGGACCCAGGCCTGCCGCGCGAGCGTCCGCCAAGCTACGCGCGAGGACTTCGACCGAGCCCTTCGAGTCGCCCTGCAGCAGCAGCAATCGGCCCAGATTGCTCGAGGCATCGACGCGGGTCTTCGCCGAGCTTTGGGCGTCGAGCATCGCCACGGCCTCGTCCGCGAGCGTGCGGGCGCTGTCGAGGTCGCCCCGAGCCCGCGCGACCTGTGACCGCAGCACCTTGAGGCGGTTCGAGGCCTCGAGGACCTCGCCTCGTGCCCGCGCGGCATCAGCATGGCGAATCCATCGTCGAGCATCCAGCGGGCGCCCCTGCTTGAGCAGCAGCTGCGCCATTCCCATCGCGGCCGAAAGCTCGACGTCGACGGCCCCGAGCTCCAGCGACCTGCGGAACGCGTCCTCGAAGGCCGACTCGGCGTCGACGTAGGCCTCGCGCGCCAGATGGGCCTGCGCCCGCTCGAGGCTTTGCTGGGCCTGCGTGGGGTCGACCGCTCGCGACGTCGCCTGCGGTGGCGCGACCTCGTCCTTCGTGTGCGGCCCGCCAAACCCGACGAGCGCGCCCACCCCGATGGCAACGCCCAGCGGCAGCATCCACGGCAGCACGCTCGACCGAGCGCCGCCCTGCAGGCCCTCGATCACCGCGTCCATCGACGCGAGCCGGCGATGCGGGTCCTCAAGCGTGCCGGCCCGCAGCACGTCACGCCACCGCGGTGGCACGCGCGCGAGCATGGTTTCGATCTCGGTCGAGGTACACGCAGGCCCCGTCTGTGGCGCAGGCGGCTGGTCCGTCAGACACTCGATCGCGGTCATGCAAAACGCGAACACGTCGACGGTCGCCTCCGCGGACGGACCTTCGGCCTGCTCCGGTGCGACATACCCCGCAGTGCCTCCCGCCCGCGTGCTGGAGGATGCACCCGTCGGCTGCGTCACCGCGCTCGAGCGGATGGCACGGCCTCGGCTGAGCCCGAAGTCGAGGACGAACGCTCGCGCGTGTCCATCGACGATCACGTTCGCGGGCTTCACGTCACGGTGCAGCACGCCCTGGCGGTGGGCCGCACGAAGCCCCCGGGCGACCTGAAGCAGCACCGCCATGCGTGCCTCGTCGTCGGCGGCGTGCCGGCACCACTGATCCAAGCGTTCGCCCTCCAGGAGCGGCATGACGAGAAACATCCGCCCCTCGAAGGTGCCGACGTCGAACACCTTCACGACGTTGGGGTGCTCGAGCTCGGCCAGAGCCTGCGCTTCACGGCGAAGATGGCGGGCGACGTCGCCGTGGACGCTGCGGAGCACTTTGATCGCGACGGGGCGGTCGAGCTTTGGATCGAAGGCCCGATACACGAGCCCCATCCCACCCCGTCCGATTTGCTCTCGGAGCGTGTACCGCCCCAGCCGCGTCGGCCGTGCGCGCGAACCGAGCAAGCGACGTCGCACTTCCTCCTTCCAGCGGCGCGCCTCGAAATCGTCGTCCGCGGGGGGCGTCGGCATCGTCGAAGGGTAGCGTCGGGCCTGCCGAAAAAAAGTTCATTCTCCGGGGGATCGATTCCCGTCCTCGCGCAGTGAACGTGGTGATGAACACGCGTACCACGACCCTCCTCTGCGTTGCCTCGTTGCTCGGGCTTACCCTGGGCTGCGGTGTGCCGTGCGACATGCTCGAAGACAAGCTCTGCGAAGGCCTCGGCGAAGCGGACTGCAAGGTCTGGAAGTCGACGGATGCGCCCGCGAAGCTCCGCGAAGGACGACGGGCAACGAAGGCCTGCGGCAATGCGATGATGGGCCCGGCCTTCGACGCACACCTCGCCGCAGCCAAAGCGATCGTCGAAGCCCAACGCGCGGCCGGCGGCTCTTGAGCCGAGGGCCTAGCAGCCTGTGGTGTAACCCGGCGCGGCGGATCGCGACGGATTCTTCGCTCCTGGGTAGGAGCCGAAGCGCGGACCGGGCGTACTGGAAGTTTTGGCGACACCGCCAGGAGGGAAGAAGACGAGCGAGGCGTCGTGATGGGTTGCACCACAGGCTGCTAGCGCAAGCCCGCACGGCGCCGCATCAGTCTGCTAGCGTCGCGCGGTGCGGTCCGACCTCGACCTGCTCGCGGCTTGGCGCGACGGAGACCAAGATGCCGCGGAAGCGCTGCTCGAGCGGCACTTCCCGGCGCTGTGTCGCTTCTTCCGCAACAAGGTCGACCAAAGCGTCGAGGACCTCATCCAGCAAACCCTGCTGACCTGCGTCGAGCGACGGGACCGCATCCCCGAAGCGTGGAGCTTTCGAACGTTCTTGTTCGTGGCCGCACGCGACCAGCTCTACATGCACTACCGCAAAGGGCGGACTCAGCTCGACGTCACGCAGACCTCGGTGGCGGACCTCAACCCCGGGCCCAGCACCATCGTCGCGCGACGTCGAGAGCACGCGCTCGTGCTCGAAGCGCTGCGACGGCTGCCGCTCGAGACCCAAGTGCTGCTGGAGCTGCGCTTCTGGGAAGGACTGACGGGGCCGGAGCTGGCTCGCGTTCACGACGTGCCCGAAGGCACGATGCGAAGCCGGCTTCGACGCGCCACCGAGCAGCTACGCACGATGGTCCGCACCCTCGCCCAGACCCGAGGTCTCGACGTCGACGCAGAGCCCGACTTCGACGCCTGGGCGGCGGAGCTCCGCAGCAGCGCGGGGCGCCCTGCCAACCCCGCGCTACGGTAAACGCTTCGGCTACTCGTCGAGCAGCGGCGCGTTGAGGACCACGCGGCCCGGCTGCATGTCGACGAAGTCGATCTCTTCGAGCAGCCCCGGCATGCCGGTTGCGGGGTCGATACCGACGAGCGTGACACCGCCCATCTGCGGTACGGCACCACCGGCGCCCCACACCGGGTCGGCATCCGCACCGGCGAGGTCATCGACCGGACCGGGGACGATGGGGCCACCGCCACCGCCGCCGCCGCCGGGCTGGCGGAAGAATGCAAGCACGCCGTACTCGTCATTCTCTCCGGCGAACGTGACCTCTCGGTATGTGCGCGCGTTCTCCCCTTCGAAGGTCTGCGAGCCGAGAAGCGAAAGGTCGGTGCCGTCATAGGCCGCGACCGAGAGCACGTTGCGACCGCCGAGGATGATGAGCGACCCGTCGGCGTTGTGCGCCTGATCGAGCGCGGCTTGTGGCCCGATCTCGAGCTGCGAGACCACCGTCGTCGACTCGGCCCCCGCGGTGAAGACCGCGAGTTCCGTGTTGTCGAGCGTGGTGATCAGCTCTCCAGCGTGGCCCTTGAGCAGCTCGGTCGCGTTGCCCCCGCCGCCGTCCGGCCCTTTGCCATCAGCCAAGAAAATGTCCTCGGCCACGTCTCCTTCGACGCCGATGATGTTCAGCCCGTTGTAGACGCGCGGCATGGTCGTGTCGGCGAGCAGCCCGTGCAGGTACGTGCTGCCCCCTTCGTCGAGGAAGGTCAGCGTTCCGGGTGCTTGGACCGAGAAGATCTGGACGCAGTCACAGTCGTCGTCATCGACGTACAGCCGATCACCTGCGGGCGCGAAGGCAACGCCCACAGGGGCGCAGCTTCCACCGACGAAGCCCTTGCCACCCGTTCCGGCGCAGGTCATCCCGGCCATCTGCGCGGCGTCGTCCATGGTGAATGCAGCGCCGATATGCGTGAGCGACCCGGCGTCGTACTCGAACCGGTCAACCCGACCATCCCCCCAACTTCCGAACTCGTCGTTGCTCCCCACCGCGGACACCGTGTAGATCGCCTGCTCGCCGGGCCGCACCGTGGCGCCGAAGATCTGGTGGTACTGGGTCAGGCCGTCCGCGGGGATCTCGGCGGTTGCGATTTCATTGAGCGCGCCCTCGGACACGTCGTAGAGCGAAAGGAACCGGCCGTGCCCAACGGCGACCAGCTGCGGGAGGATGGTCTCACCCGTGCTGGTGCTGCCCTCGCCGCTGGAGCTCCCATCGCCGCTCGAGCTGCTGTCGGCCCCGCCGCTGGACGTGCTGCCGTCTGCGCCGCCGCTGGTGCTACTGCTGCTCGTGTCGACCGCCGTCGTGCTCGCGTCGGTGGTCGAGCCCGCGTCGGTCGTGCTCGTTGCCGTCGTCGACGGGTTTGCGGTGGTGCTGGTGCTCGACGAGGAGCCGTCCTCGGTGTCGCCCGCGCCGACGGGGTCATTGGGGCAACCGGCGAGGCAGAGGAGAGCCCCGGACACCAAAACCAAAGTGGAGGTCTGCATGCGTCCGATCCTGCCATCCAGCGCCTGCCGAGAGGCGGCCAAGCCTGGGCCGTGACATCGGGCTGCAATCCGGATTGCCGGACCCCGAACCACGAAAAACGGCGACCCCCAACGGAGGTCGCCGCATGAGCCGACGGAGTCGGCAGCGCCTTACTTGGCGGCTTCGGCAGCCTTCTCGCCAGCTTCCGCGGCCTTCTCGCCAGCGGCAGCAGCAGCGTCGCCCGCAGCAGCGGCAGCGTCGCCAGCAGCCTTGGCAGCAGCGTCGCCCGCAGCAGCGGCGGCGTCGCCAGCCTTGGCAGCAGCGTCGCCAGCAGCAGCAGCGGCGTCTTTGGCAGCGTCAGCACCAGCGGCGCCGGCTTCTTTGGCAGCGTCGCCAGCTTTGGCAGCCGCGTCGCCAGCAGCAGCAGCGCCGTCTTTCGCGGCGTCGCCAGCAGCCTTGGCGCCGTCTTTCGCAGCGTCGCCAGCAGCCTTGGCACCGTCTTTCGCAGCCGCGCCGGCCTTCTTGGCGCCTTCCTTCGCGTCTTTCGCCGCGTCGTCGCAGGCGGGGGCGAAGAGCATGAAGATCGGGAGGATGAACTTGATCTTGGACATGGGTCGTTACGCTCCGGTGGAGGTGCTGACGACCGTAGCCCTGCGTTCGCAGAGGCGGGCATCACGGATCGGTCATCTTTGGCTGCAAAGTTCATGAAGCTCGCCGAACCCCATGACATCACTGCCAAATCGAATCACGAAAGCACCGATAGAACGGGCGCCCTGCACGTCGGAAACGGGGTCGTCCCCGACCATGAGGCTGTGATCGGGCGGAACGGCCAAGCGGCCAGCGGTGCGCTCGAAGATGACGGCAGCGGGCTTTTCGACCCCCTCTTCACCCGACACGACGACGGTGTCGAACGCCTCGAGCAGACCCATCGAAGCCAGCATCGGACGCAGTCGCGTGTCCCAGTTGGAGATCATCGCCACCTTCGAGCCAGCCTCGCGCGCCGCGGTGATGAAGTCCACGGCACCCGGCGCAATCGTCCACGCCGACGGCTGCGCGTAGTGGTCGTACAAAGCGTCGAGCAGCGCCTCATCCTGGGCCCCGACCGCGTCCCTGACGACCGCGCGCCAGTACGCGCGCCAGCTCGGGTCCCCGGCCCTCAACCCTCGGTGCATCGCCATCGCCTCGTAGAGCCGAGGCTTGAGCACCGTCGCCGTCACCGCGTAGCCTCGTGCTCGGGCAAACGCCGCATACACCGACGCGACCGACGCCGCCGGGTGCAACACCGTACCCGCCGCGTCCAGCCACACCGCGGTGCCAGGACCGATGGAGAACGTCGGCATGCTCGTCATCGCACAGCACTATACGTAGTTCTCCGGACTACGTTGAAGATCCGAGAACCGCTACCGTCGAGGGCGGTGGTGGAGTCGAACGACGTGCAGACGACGGTGGTTTCGCGAGCAGGCGCCAGGCCGGAAGGCGAGCCTGTCGCCGAGGTGCCCGCACGCGTCGGCCGGTATGACCTCAAGCGCGAGCTCGGGCGCGGCGGCATGGGCTCGGTTCATCTCGCGTACGACCCACAGCTCGACCGCGACGTCGCCGTCAAGCTGCTGCATGGTCGCGGCGGTTCGCAGCAACGACTGCTTCGCGAGGCACGGGCAGTCGCACGCATTCGTCATGCCCACGTCGTCGCCGTCCACGACGTTGGAGAATTCGAGCGCGCCGACGGCTCGGTCGGCGTGTTCATGGTGATGGAGTTCATTCGCGGCCAGGACATGGCCGCGTGGCTCCGCGACGCAAAGCCCAGCGCCGACGAAATTCTCGACGCGTTCACGCAGGCGGGGCGCGGTCTCGCGGCCGCACATCGCTCAGGCGTGATCCACCGGGACTTCAAGGCTTCGAACGTGCTGCTCGACGAACACGGGCAGGCGCTGGTCCTCGACTTCGGGCTCGCCCGCGGATTCGAGTCCGAGACCACGAACGACGTGCCAACGACGTCGGGAGTTCGTGCCGACGGCGTCCTCTCCATGAGCGCCGACCTGACCGAAGCGGGCAGCGTGCTAGGGACACCGCGCTACATGTCGCCGGAGCAGCACCGCGGGCTGGACCTCGACGCCGCGAGCGATCAGTACAGCTTTTGCTTGGCGCTGTGTACCGCCCTGCTCGGACGCTACCCCTTGCCGACCGCGTCGCTCGAGTCGATGCTGCGCGCCAAGCTGAAGGTCGACCTTCCCCTCGATGACCTACCGCTGTCTCGTCGCATGCGTGCCGCGCTGCGGCGTGGCCTCGAGCCGAAGGTGGAGCGTCGGTGGCCGAGCATGGACGCTCTGCTTCGGGGGCTGTCCGCGCGAAGCTTCGGTTCCACCGCCGTCGGCTTGGGCGGCATGGCGCTCGCCGCCTTCGGGGTTTCGGCGGCACTGCTGCTGCCCGAGGGACCCACCCAAGACACCGCCGCAGATCCGTGTGCCGACGCGCCGCCGCACATGGAGGAGACCTGGAACGATGCCGCCCGCGACCGCGTCCGGTCCGCGTTCGAGGGCGCGAAGAACCCGTCCGTGACGGCGGGGTACTTTCTCGGCGAAGTCGACCGCGTCGCGACGGCGCTCGACGCCGCCGTCCGACGAACGTGCGAAGCTCACGCCGCCGGTGACCTGTCCGCAGCGCAAGCGCAGGCTCGGTCGACGTGCTTCGAGGAGCACCGCGCGCAGATCGGCGCGCTCTCGACTCGCGTGGTCAGCACCGAAGGCGCCATGGCCCACGCTGCAGACTTGCTCGCGCTGCTGCCCGCCACCGCCGAGTGCGACGCTCCCCCCGCCATCGCGGCGTCGGGTTCGGCGGCCCTGCGTGAGCGCCTCTTCAACCTGCGCCTGCTCGTCGTCGAAGAAGAACTCGAAGGCGCCGCAGCCGAGTACGACGCGCTGGTCGCCGAGGTCCGCAGCGCCGGCGCCGATGCTCTGCTCACCGACGTGCTGCTCGTCGGCGCGATGCTGTTTCACCGGACCGGCGCCGTCGAAGAGCGCATGGCCGCCAGCACCGAAGCGCTCCGGCTGGCCGAGCGACTCGGGCGGGACGACCTCGCCGTGGACGCCATTCTCGCCCAGGCCGAAGCCCTGGCGTCGGGAAAGGCGGACCAGCTCGCGGAAGCGCGGCGTCTGCTCGAGCAAGCCCGCGCCAAGGCCCAGCGAACGGGCAGCTCGGCCCAGAACCGACTCGCTCGCGTCGACTACTTCGACGCCATCCTCTGCGAGCGCGAGATGTTCCAGCGGGCCGAAGGCGCCACGCCCGAAGCCTGCTTGGCCAAAGCTCGCGCCGCAGTCGCCTCCGCGGGTGAATCCATGAGCGAGACCCGCTCACACGCGCTGAACATCGCAGCCAACCTCGCGGCCGCGGCCGGCAAGATGGACGAGGCGCAGGAGATGATCGACGCGTCGATGGACAGCCGCATTGCGTCGGTTGGGCCGGATCATCCAACGCTCGTCGTCCCGCTGCGGGTCCGCGCGCGCATCCACAACAAGCGCGGTGACGCCAAGGCCGCGACGGCCGACCTCGACCGAGCCCTGGAGATCGCCCGAGCCCACGGCGGGCTCGCGAGCAAGAATGCAGGCTTCGTCCTCACCGAGCGGGGCAAGCTCAAGGAGGCCGCCGGCGACTTCGAGGCCGCCTCCAAGGACTACGCGGCCGCGCTCGAAGGACTCCCCCAGCCGTTCAAGCTGCAGGTGCAGTCCAACCTGGGGTTCATGATGTTCCTGCAGGGTCGATACGAGGACGCGCTGACTGAGATCGACGACGTCCTCACCGCCGAGGCCGCGCTTGCCCAGCGGCAGCCGCGGGTGCGCTCCGACATGCTCACGATGCGCGCCGACGCGCTGCTGCTGCTCGACCGGGTCGACGATGCGCTCGCGGCGATCGAGCGCGCGCGCGCGATGATCGAAGACGACGAACACACGCGACCCAACCAGCGGATTCAAAGCCTGCTCGTCCTCGCGTCCGCCCAGCGCCGGGCCGGCCGCTCGCGGGACGCCAACAAGGCCGTGACGCAGGCACGGAGCCTGTTCGACGCCTCCCCCGGCAGCGAGCCGATGCTCGAGGGACGCATCGAGCTCGAGCGAGGTCTGCTCGACGAGGACCGCCAGGCCCTCACGCGCGCTCGCGCCATCCTCGCCGACGATCCCATGTCCACGCGGCTCCGAGCCCTGATTGACGATGCCCTCGCAGCATTACCGCCTTGAACTGACCTACACTGAAGGCATGACGTCGGACCAAACGACGCGTCACGCCCCGCCGGCCGCTCTCGACGCGCTCGTCCCCGTGCTGGTCGTGATTCGCGGGCCCGGACGCGGGCGCACGCTTCAGCTCGTCGCCGACGAGCGCATCGTACTGGGCAAGAGCGACGGAGCGGGCATGTCGCTCCCCTACAGCGGTATCTCCCGCGAGCACGCGGCGCTCACGTTCCTACCGGGCCAAGGGCTTTCGGTCCACGATCTGGGCTCCACGAACGGTACGTACGTCGAAACCGCAAGGGTCGACGCCGAGGGCACGCTCGCGCCCCCAGGTTCACGCTTGGTCCTCGGCTCCGAGACCGAGCTGGTGCTTCGGGTGTACCGGCCCGAGGAACTCTCAAGGCTGGAGGCTGGGCTTGCGGCCGCGAAGGCGCTGTCTCAGCTCAGCGAGCGGGAGCGCGAGGTCGCGTACGCGGTGGCCGACGGGTTGACGTCGGCGAAGATCGCCAAGCGCTTGTTCATCAGCCCGCGGACGGTGACCACCCACCTGGACCACATTTACGGCCGCCTCGACCTGGGCAGCCGCGCCGCGCTCACGCGCTTGGTCATCGAGGCGCGCGGCGCCCTGCCCGACGAGGCGTAGACGGCTTGCGCACGAACATGTACTGACCGACGGCGGCCGTGTCGGCGGGCGCCCGCTCGGGCTCGGCCGCAGCCTGAGGCTCGGCCTGCGCCTCGGGCTCGGTGGTCACGGGCACGAACGGACCGTTGAGAATCGGTCGGGCGTGTCGGTGGCGCTCACTCATGATGGGCGCGATGTATCCCGCGAGCATCGAGGCTGCAAGCAACAGAGACGTGACAACGCCCTGTGCTGGACGCTCCTGCAGGAACGCAGCACAGGGCTTTCACCCTGGTCTCAGCCGGGTTTCACAAAGCGAACACGCCCGGCTCTCCGGTCGGCGTGGGTGGCATCGGTGGCCGAACGCGACGCTCCAGACGCTCCCGCTTTCGCTCCAGCCGCTCCCTCTTTCGCTCCAGCCGCTCCCGCGCTCGCTCCAGCGAATCCCGCCTTCGCTCCAGCGCTTCGTGCCGCCGACGCGCTTGCGCTTCGCGTCGATCGCAGCCCTGGCTGAAGGGGAAGCCAAAGCCGACCGAGCCCTCGATCTCCGCCTCGAAGTCGTCGAGGTTCACCTCCACGTCGACGGAGCCACAGCCGTGGCCGAAGCCGAACAGGTCGCTGTAGAACCCGCGAATGACGATGCGGTCGGACGCGGGTGGCGGCGGCGGTGGAGGCGGTGCGAGCTCGGGCTTGCGATCAACGCGGACCTCGACGTGCTCCTGCGCACCGTCGATGTGGACGGCCGACCGACGCTGACCCGATTCTCCAGAAAGGTCCGTGACCGTCACCGTTGCCAGCGAAGCCGCACCCGTCGGGACCGCGTCCCCCTGCGTCGACGTCGACGTTCCCGACGACGCGGGCGCAATGTTGGGCATCAGCCACACGGAGGCGCCGAGCAGCACCACGCCGGTCCCGATGCGGAAGACCGGACTCGTCGAGCCCGCGCGGACCTTGCGACGGCCGTGCAGCAGCCGAGTGATGCGACGGACGACCGGCGAGTCTCGGTCGGCCATGGCCACCGTGAGCGCGGACGGTCGCGCTTCGTCGAGCCAAGACGCGACCTCGGCCAAGCACTTGGCCAGCTGCGTCCCGCCTCCGGCCGTCTGTGCCGCCCAGTCGTCACACTGGAACTCGGCGAGCTCCTGCAGCTTGCGACGCGCGAGGTGGTTGAGGGGCTGGAAGACGAACAGCGCCTCCATCACTGCCGTCACCATCGCCCACTGCGGATCGCGGCGCTGGAGGTGGTGCAGCTCGTGCGCGACCATGCCGTGCTGCTGCGCGGGCGTGAGTCGCTCCAGCGCGCGCTCGGGGATCACGACCTCGCGGCGCATCAACGCGACGGGCGAGCGCAGGTGGGCAGATGCCGTGAGCCGAACCCGACGCTTGCCCTTGAAGCCCGCCTCATCACACAGCTCGAAGAAGCGCTCGAGCACCGGATCTTCGATCACGTCGCGACGACCTCGCAGACGCGCCGCGGTACGACGCGCACCCAGCCCAAGACGCAGCAGCGCGAACGCACCACCGAGTCCGGCCAGCCCGAGGATGAGCCACGGCCAGCGCGACGGAACGAACGCCGGTGCGGGCGCTGCAACCACGGCAGGCGTGCGCTGCTGCTGCACCGTGGTGATGCGAACGTCGCCGGCATCGTGCTGCGTGATCCGACGCTGCACGACCTCCTCGGAGGGCGCCAGAGCGGGCGCGACATCGGGCGCGCGGCTTTGAAGCGCGGCCGGCATCGCGAGGCGACCACCCAGCGGCGTCACGTCGGCTGCCTGGTGGACCGTCGCGGTGAGCAAGCCACCGAACAGCGCCACCCGCCACAGCGTCTCCTGGAGCCGAAGCGGCACGCGGGGGAACAGTTTGAGCAACACCCACACGCTGCCGATCAGCACGGTGCTGTGGATTGCATAGGTCAGGATCCAAACGAGCGCGGTCATTTCCATGGCTCTTCTCCGTCGTCGGGCGACGGAGTACCGTCGCTGGGTTCGTTCGATTCCCGGGCGCGGATCAGTTGTTCCACCGCCTCGAGTTCTTCGGGTTTGAAGTCGCGCGAGGCGACGAGGTGACTGACGAGCGCACCGGCATCTCCGCGAAAGAAGAAATCGGTGAAGCGCTGCAGCATCGAGCCGCGCACCTCCTGCTCGCTGATGCAGGCCGAGTAGACGTACTGACGACGCTGCGTCCGGTGCTGGAGCAATCCGCGCTTCTCGAGGCGCGAAAGCATCGTCGAGACGGTCGTCGGCGCGAGATCGCGAGAGGTTTGCAGCGCCGCGTGGACCTGGGCCGCGGTCGCCTCGCCGCGGTCCCACAACACGCGCAGGACGTCGAGCTGCAAGTCGCTGAGTTGAATGGGTTCAGGCATCGGAAGCTCGTGACTACACCTGTAGTACTACATCCGTAGTACTACACCTGTAGTTACCTCCGAGCAACCAGAATTCGGCGCCGCTCGGCCCTGATCGGGCCGGCCCAAACGCAGCGCCCCCCACAGCCCGGCGCCAGAAACGATCGCACGGTACACGAGCGTGCCAGAGGTCCGGGCCATCTATTGCAAAGCAGCGGTCTCCGCGGTGAAGGCTCACCGTCGGTCCGAAGCGATGCTGCGCCGCCTCGAACCGGTGCGCTCCGTCATTCGTCAGGCCTCTCGGCTGGGTTGGGTCCCCGCGGACTGCTTTGCCGCCATCACCGAGGCGACGCTGGCCGGCTTGGGCAAGGACGGCGCCCAAGATTTCTGGTCCTCGCGACTGCGAGCCTCGTTCGAGCTGCCGCTGATGCGGCCACTCGCCCAGGGCGGGGTCTTCCTCTATGGCAAAGATCCCGGGAGCATCATTCGAATGACGCCGAAGGCGTACCCGCTGGTGTTTCGCGAATGCGGCTTCACCGACGTCGAGGTCGAGGCTCGCAACGCGACGCTGCGCATCGCAGACATCCCCCCACCGCTGCGCACCGATGGCGTCGTGCAGTGCTTCGCAGGGCACTGTCGCGCCGCGCTGGGGTTCACCGGCGTGGACGGCGTCATCGAGCTCGACGCGCGCTCCCTGGCTTCATCCGGCGCCTTGACGCTGAGAACCTCGTGGGCCTGAAATCCTCGCGGCCGCCCTGCGGTACGGTTGGTCGTGCCGCCCCGCCGACCTGAGCCGACCGCCGAGTCCAAGGCCCGCGCCGCCCGCATTGCGAAGGCGCTCGAGGGTCTGCTCGACGATCTGCCCGCTGCGCCGGAGGCGAGCGACGAACCCCTTGGCGGACCCTACCGGCCCCGGCCCAAGGTGGCGAGACCGTCCGGCCGAAGACAAGGACTCGATTGCCCGGCGTGCGGCCAGCCGCTTGCCGTCGAGGTTGCGCGCGGCATCGAAGTGCACCGATGCACCGGCTGCGCCGGGCTCTGGCTCGATCCCGGCGAACTCGAGTCGATGGTCGACGACCCCGGCCCCGTCGAGCCCGACATTCCAACGATCCGCAGCGGTATGGCGAAGGTCGGCGTGCCGAAGACGGCGGTCGCGTACCGCAAGTGTCCGCGCTGCGGCGTGGTGATGGAGCGACGAAACTTCGGCAGCCACAGCGGGGTGGTCGTGGACGAGTGCCGCGAGCATGGGATCTTCCTCGACCCCGGCGAGTTCGAAGCGATCGAAGCGTTCATTTCTCTGGGCGGACTGTCGCTCGAGCGGGCCAACGAGTTGCGGCGTTTGAAGGCCGAGGTCCGCAGGGCCGAGCGAGAGGCCGCCCACGCCAAAGGGGCCGCGTCGGTGCCCAACGCACAGGTTCAGTCCTATAGTTCCTGGGGCAGCCTGCTGTCCTGGTTCTTTTGAGCGACGCACCTCCATCGCCGCCCGCCCTCGACGACCGCTGGCGCATCGCCGCGTGGGTGATGCTGTTTCTCGGGCTCGCGTTCGAGGGCCTGCGTCCGCTCGCCGACCTCGACGTCTGGTGGCACATCCGCCTGGGAGAGGTGATGGTTCAGACCCGCTCGCTCGTGCCCAGCGACGTCTTCTCGTACACGCGCTTCGGTACGGCGTGGCCCTGGAAGGACTGGGGCACCGCGCTGATGCTGTACGGCACGCACGCGCTCAGCGGCTTGGCCGGGCTCATCGTGCTCAAGGCCGCGATGCTCGTGGGGACCGGCGCGCTGCAGTTGCGCATGCTTCGCGCCCGAGCCGTGCCGGCGGTGGTCGCCATCCTGACGGTGGCCGTGTGCATGAGCGCGGCCTCGTTCCGCTTCACCGAGCGTGGCGCGACGGTCTCCCTGGTGGTGATCGCGGCCGTGGTCTGGCTGATCGACCGTCACCGCGCCGGACGCTCGGGCTTGGGCTGGATCGTCCCGCTGGTCGTCTTCAACGCAAACATCCACCGCGGCGTGCTGCTCGTGCCCGTCATCCTCGGTGCGCTCGCGGCCGTGGAGTTCGCCGAAGCCGTGGTGCTGCGACGCGACCGCCCCTGGAAGCGAGCCGCCGCGGTCGCCGTGGGTAGCGGGTTGGCCCTGTTCGTCACGCCATTCGGCATTCGCATCATCACCACCACCATCGCGCTGATGGGACAGCACAGCCCGCTCATCACCGAGTGGGCGCCGGTGGAATACGAACTGGTGCGTCGGCTGAGCCCCGCCACGCTCGTGGCGATTGGCTTCGTCGGTCTTGGCGGACTGCTCGGCGCCATCAAGCGCCGCGATCCGTGGGACGCCGTCCTCGTCGTGCTCGCGCTCGGGCTCGGCTTTCAGTCGATTCGACACCTCCCCTACGTCGCGCTGCTCGGCGCGGGCCCGGCCGCCATGGGCTGGGCCTCCGTGGGGACCGACGTGTGGAACGGCCGCCTCGCGCGACTGCTCGCGCTCGCTCCGGCTTTGGGTGCCTTGCTGTACGCCCTGGGTCGACCCCTGCCACCGCCCGGCGACGCCCTCGCGCCCGCGCACTACCCCGAACGCGGCGTCGCGTTCCTGCAGGCCGAAGGCATCCAGGGGCCGATGTTCAACGAGTTCGGATACGGCGGATTCTTGCTGTTCCACCTGTGGCCCGAGCACCGGGTCTACATCGACGGCCGAACCGACCTCGTCTACACGCCGCACATGGTCGAGCGCTACATCGCCAGCGCCATGGACCCCGCCGTCTTCGCCGAGGAAGACGCGCAGTGGAACTTCCAGGTCGTGATCGTGGACAACAGCCCCATGCAGGGCACGTTCGCCCACCTCGATCGCAACCCCGACTGGGCGCTCGTGCACGCCAGCCGGCGCGCGCTCGTCTACGTCAAGCGTAGAGGAGTGAACGACGCCATCGCCGAACGACTCGGGTATCGATGGCTGTGGCCCCACGCGCTGGAGGCCAGCATCGTCGCCGCCGATCGTCAGGGGCACGGCGCGCAGGCCCTGCGCGAGCTCGACCGCATGCGCGCCGAAGACCCGGACAACCTCTTCGCCGAGGCCGCGTACCGTCGCATCGACGCGATGCGCAAGCGAGCGAGAACAAGCCCCTAAGCCGGCTGCCGCCCCTTGCGCAGCATTGCGCCTCAGTGTCAGCTGGTGCATCGTCCGGGCATGCGTCGCGCGTCGGCATCCGTTCTTCTGCTGCTTGCGGCCTGCACCGAAGCCCCGCGGGAGCAAGAGCCGGCCATCAACTCCTCGGGCGGCTCCACGTCGAGCACGACCGCGCCCGCGGTCACGACCGCCGGGGCCGACACCAGCACCTCCACGACCGAGGCAGCAACGACCAGCAGCACGGGTGACGACCTCGTGCTTGACGTCGGTGGTTTCGCAGACATCGGCCGCGGCCCCAGCCCCACTTCCTGCACCGTCGTCGACGACATGGACGGCATCGGAGACTGCAAGGAGTCATCGCCGCCCGGAAGCTTCGACCCGGTCATTCAGTGGACGTACACGCCCGAAGACGACGCGATGAGCCACGTGATGCCGCTGGTCGCCAACTTGACCGACGACGATCGCAACGGGTCGATCGATCTCTGTGACGTCCCGGACGTGGTCGTGGTGGTCGGACAGAACACGGGGCAAGTCGACGCGGTCGGAGAGATCCACGTGCTCGACGGCGCCACGGGAGACCTCCACATGATCTTCGACACGCCGGTCTACGCCAACGTGACGCCGGCCTTGGGCGACATCGACGACGACGGCGTTCCGGAGATCGTCACGCTCTCCCCAACGGGAGCCTTCCTCGCGTTCGAGCACGACGGCACGCTCAAGTGGGAGCGCGAGACGACGTGGCAGCTCACCTACGTCGGCGGCGGTGACCCGTATTCCACCTCCGTCGCCATGGCCGACCTCGACAACGACGGCGACGTCGAGATCATCGCCTCGAACCAGATCGTCGACCACGGTGGCGAGCCGCTCATCCTTCCAGCTGAGTCCGGGCAGTGGTCGGTCACGACGGCCGCCGACCTCGACGGGGACGGCGACCTCGAGGTCATCCTGGGGCGCTCGGCCTACCATCACGACGGGACGGTCGCCTACGCGCTGGACATCGACCCCGGCTACCCGCACGTCGCCGACCTCGACCTCGACGGGCTGCCCGAAGTTCTCCTGACCAGCCGCGAGGGCCTCACGCTCATCGAGCACGACGGCACGATCACGTTCGAAGGGCTTCGGCCCACGGGTGAAGCCCGGCTGACGCGAGTCTGGAATCGCCCCGGCACCATTCACGACTTCGACGGCGATGGCGAGCCGGAGTTCGCCTCGGGCACGTCGGAGTACTTCACCGCCTACGAGCGCGATGGATCGATCCTGTGGTCAGAGCCGGTCTCGGACTACTCGGGCATCGCCAGCGGGACCGCGTTCGACTTTCTCGGCAGCGGCTTTGCAACGGCCATGTATGCCGACGAGCAGCAGATCTTCGTGTTCGGCGAGCAAGGCGAGCTGTTGATGCAGTCGCCCCGCACGAGCAGCACGCTTGCCGAGTATCCGGTCGTCGCCGACGTGGACAACGACGGCTCCGCCGAGATCATCTACGTCTCGAACCTGCACGACGAGGCGCAGTCCCCCACCGTGCAGGTCGTGTCCGACGCGAGCGACCGATGGATCCAGGCCCGCCGCATCTGGAACCAGCACAGCTACCACGTCACGAACGTGCGCGAAGACGGCACCATCCCGCAGTTCGAGCCGCCGAACTGGGAGACGCTCAACACGTTCCGCTCCAACGCCCAGATCGAAGGCGGCGATCTCTGCGTGCCCCCAGCGGGCTGAGTCAGCCTGCGAAGTTCTGGCACGCCGTCCCGACCACCTCGACCGCCTGCGCAAAGCTGTCGGCGTAGTCTTCGCTGACGTTGCCCTCGAAGGCGTTGGGCAAGAACGACTGCGTGAACGTGCGGAGCCGGACGTTGATCGTCAGCGGATTCAAGAAGGTCACGACCACGGCGTTCTCCTTGTTGCCCAGCTTGGCCATCTCGACGACGTCGACGTAGTGGTCCGCGTCGGCCTGGGCGTCTTCTCCGCCCTCGTCGGTGATGATCACGATGACGAGCAGCGCGTCGTCCCGCAGAAACCCCTCGTTGCAGCCGCCCGGTCCCGCGAGCGAGCCGTCGACCGCGTTCTCAATCGCGTCGAGCGGCGTCTCCATGCCCGACCCGAGGGTGCCGACCTGGGCCGCGCAGGCGAACTTCGTCGCGAGCTCGTCGGCCTCGGTCATGTAGTTCTCGCCGCTGGCGTAGGGGGAGCAGACCGTGGCGCTGGAGTTGTTGCCGCCGGTCTGGGTGATGAGCGCACCCAAGTCCTGGCACGCGACGTTGTTGAAGGCGTACGGGCTCGTCGCGATGACCCCGACGTGGAACGAGGAGACGTTGTCCAGGGTGGACTCGATCCCCCCGATGAAGGCCGGGAAGTTCTGGACGAGGTTTTCCTGCTCCTCGCGCATACTCTCCGAGCTGTCGACGACGAAGAGAAAGTCGACCGCGCTGCAGCCGAGGTCCGCGTCCGTCTCGGGGGCGCCGACGTCGAGCTTCGGTGCCGTGGACGTGGTCGAAGACGACCCCTCGTCGACGGTGACCTCCCCCGTGGTCGAACTGTCGCTGCTCCCGGCGGGCTCGGACCCCGTCGACGTACCCGCCGCCGAAGGGAAGCCGTCGTCCTCGCCGGCGTTCAACGTGCACCCCCCGAGCGTGGCCACAACCGCGAACCCGAGGTGCTTCATCATGGCGTGACTACATCACGGGAACCGACGGGGAACAAGTAAACCGACACCGCGTGACTCCTCTTCGGACGTGCAGAGACGCTACGCTCGTTCTGCATGGACGTGCTTTTCTGCCACGGACTCGAGAGCGCGCCGCACGGCGCGAAGTACCACGCGCTCGTCGACGCAGGCCTGTCGGTACACGCGCCCGACTGCCGTGAAAAGGACCTCGGCACGCGCGTCACGCTGCTGACCGAGGCGATCGTCTCCGGCACCCCGCGGGTCGTCGTCGGCTCGAGCTACGGCGGCATCGCGGGGCTGCTCGCAAGCCTTGCCGCGGCCGAGCAGGGCACGTCGATCGAGGGCCTGCTGCTCGCGGCGCCGGCCCTCACGCTGCCCAACCCCGAGGGCTTCTCGCTCGCGCGCCGCTGCCCCGCGCCCACGGTCATCATTCACGCGCCCGCGGACGACATCTGCCCCTTCTCCGCGAGCGAGGCCTTTGCCCGCGAGCACGACGCGACGCTGATCTCGGTGGTCGACGACCATCGGCTCAGTGCCTCACTGCCCGAGCTGGTCGCGCAGGCCAAGCGGCTGCTCGGTCACTCCTGAAGGCCACCCAACACGCGGTCCTTGGGGGGCCGCGTCCCGCCGGGCTCCCAGATCCCCCGGATGGCCGCCAGCGAATCCTCGGCCGCTGGCGCACCGGGCACCAGCATCCCGGCGCCCACGAGGACGCAGGCGCCCACGACCCCGAGCACCCACGACGTGCGCGCGGCGTCCGTGCGGGGACGCGTTGCGATGACGAACGCGACGAGCGTGCCCACGCCGCAGGCATCCAGCGCCCAGCGTCCCCACGGCGCGTGCGGCCGCAGGCCTTCGGACCACAGCGGCAAGAGCAGGTCCATCAACGGGTTGCCTTCGGGAACGAGGTGCGGGAACAGGCCCGCGGCGAGGAAGTTGACGAACATCGACCAGCCCAGCAGCGCCACGACGAGCGAGCCCGCGACCGCGTGCCGCATCCCACTCCACAGCCGCGCGAGTCCTGGCAGCAAGAACGGCAGCGCCACCACCAGGTAGCGAGGGCCAACCCGCCAGCCCCCGGTTTGGGCGAGGCACACGTTGAGCAACATCATCCACACCACGATGCCCAGGCTGAGCACCTCGAACGCCGACGCCTTACGGGCGGCGACCGCTCGAATCGACGCCGCCACGGCGAGCACGCTCAGCGGCGCCCAATACAGCAACCCGCCCCACGGGGACACGAGGTGCTCGAAGAGCGACGTCGAGGTCGGCCACGTCAGGCCGAGCAAACCGCGGCCGTGAATCTCGGCGAAGCCCTCGCGCACGACCGCGTGATACGGCGTCGTCCAGGGACTGCCGAACACCGCGTCGTGGTAGCCGGCCAGGAGCGCGACCGGAACGAGGGCGCCCGCAAGCGCCGCGAACATCAGCGCGGCTCGGCGAGTCCGGCTTGCGTCCCACAGCAGCCACATGCCGATCGGCAGGCCGGCAAACGCGGCGAGATACTCCACGCCCACCGCGGCGCCCGCCAGCGCCCCCGCGAACGCCCCGAGGGGGATCGACCGCTTCGTGACGGCGCGATCGAGCAGCACCACCCCGGCAAACAAGAGCGCCGCCGCCAGCTGATGCCCGTAGAGCAAACGCGCGTACGCCAGGGCCGGCGTCGCCAGTGCGTACGCAACGAGCGCGAAGGTCACGCCCCGGCCACGCAGTCGGACGGCGCCGAGCCACAGCACCAGCGCCATGGGAATCGCACCGCCGAGCAGCCGCGCCCACGCGGTGTATTCGCCCAGCGTGAGGTCGTCGCCTCGCACGAACCGGGCCGAGCCGTATGCACCCGCCGCGACCACCGTGGTGCCCGGCGGCTTGTTCGGCACCAACCTGCCCTGCGGGGTCTGGGAGACGTCGATGCCCGCCGCGATCCCGCGTGCAGACGGGCCGTCGATCGCGTGCGAGCCCTCGTCGACCCACGCCATCCCTTGCAGCAGCCGCGGACGCTCATTGGCGTTCATGAACCGGCCGAAATATGGGGAAACCCCCGTCACGAGCAGAACCAGCAGCACCAACAGCCCGCGGGGTCGCGTTGCAGCAGAGGGGTCCGACACGCTGTGCGGGATCGTACCAAGACGGCCGCACCATGGTACGAATGTGTCGACGATGCGGCGGCTCGTGGCTCTGACAGGCGCAGCTCTCTTGATGGGCGGCTGCACCGTCGTCAAGGACTCGGTCTATGACCTCCTCGGGATGGAGCGCGCGCCCGAGTACGACACCGACGGGTTCGACACCGACTGGGACAACCTCGACGAAGAGCTCGAGACTCCGCTGCCGGAGAAAAAGCTCGACGTCGGCGAAGAGGTCGCCGAGCCCAGCGGCGTCGTCCAGCTCGAGCGTTCGCAGAAGCGACTCCCGCTCCCTGGCTACGGCGGCACCAACATGGGCTTCCGGATCGACAAGCTCGCCGAGGTGTACGCGCTCGCGGGCGCCATGGAGGCTCCGGCATGGTCGGCCCCCTCCGAAGGCTCACTGCGACACACGCGAGACAACGACCTGGACACCGCGTGGACGTGCGTGCCCAACGAAGAGGAGCGGTGCGCGATCGGCATGTCGTTCCCGGCAGCCGCCGGCGTCCACTCGATCCGGCTGCACACCGCCGCCTCCGACCCCGACGAATACCCCCGGGCCAAGCGCGTCCGCGTCCACACCGAGCGCGGGTTCACCGACGCGCTGCTCTCCGACAACGAGACCTTCACCTTCGTGGAGTTCGCGGAGACCGAGACCACGCGCTACGTCATCGTCGAGGTCCTCGAGGTCTATCCCGGTCGCGCGAAAGAGCCTCGGATCCACATCGCCGAGTTCGAGGTCTTCGGGCGGTCGGGCACGGCGCGCGAGCCACTGACGATCGATCCCGCGACGACCGTCGTGGCGCTCCCGGACGAGCCCTGGGACCGCGTCGCGCGGGCGAGCTACGAGCGCCGCCAGATGTTCCTGCACACGGTCGACACCGAGGGGGGCCTGCACCGCTTCATGGAGGGGACCGCACTTCGCGGCCGCGCCGGAGACCGACTTCTTCTGGTCGAGCGACTGCAAGGGCAGTCCGGCTGCGATGCGCCGCGCGGGACGTTTTTCTTGCTCGACACGAAGACCCGCATCACCGCACCGCTCGGCGGCCTTTCGGGTGTCGGCGGCGACACCTTCCGTTCGAAGGACGGGATGGGCGTGATCGTGGGCTACCACGGCAAGCTCGACACCAAGCTCAACGGCATCTTCGTCGAAGACGGAAAGTACCGCCGGCGCCAAACACCCATCCGCGCCGACCAGCGCACCGAGGACTACTTCGAGACATGGAGCCTCGAAGAGGGCGTGCTGCATCGGTCCGCCGCCGCGCTCAACGAGCCGATTGCCGACTGCGTCGTGGGCACCGAAGCCCTGCTCGCCGAACTCGACGCAGCCAAGGCTGCCGCCGAAGCCGCGGCACCCAAAAAGAAGCGGCGGAAGCGGAAGTCGAAGGCCGCCGAGATTGTCCAGCGGCCAGCGGCCTGGCAGGTCTGCACGCTCGCCGAGGGCACCCGCGCATTCCTCACCGACAACGGGCCCTGCGGAAGCACCTGGGAGATGACGCTGCTCGACATCGACGGAGGCATCGTCGCGACGCAGACCGGTAAAGGCGATCGGAACTATCTCCGCGTCGCGCGACAGAACCCCGAGACCCTGCTGATCGAAGTGGGGGACGGCTCCGACGTTTCTGCCGTTTGGCGTATCACCGGCAACGAGCTGCGCGAGTTGTCCAACGCCGCTGCGTTTGCACTGCAGCCTCCGGCCTCGTGTCGCGAAGACTGCCTCGAACCGTTCCCCAACCCGGGCGCACCCGTTTGGCAGTGAGCGGACTTTAAGATCTGTGACGGCGCGGCGTTGCTAGCCTGGTCGTTGATGCGACGCGTGCTCTGGCTGCTCGGTCTCGCCGCCTGCAACGCCTCACCAGCACCGACGGCACCGCCCAGCTTCGAACGCACGGCCTCCCCACCCGCCGTCGAACGCCCTGCCCCGCGGCCCGGGACGCCGAAGCCAGCAGCGACGCTCGACGTCCATCCTCGCACTGCGCTGACGCTGCTGCCGGATCCATGTGAAGCCCGTGACGAATCCTGGGCTTGCGGATCCGCTCGCGTCATCCCTCCGGACACCGTCGACATCGCCCCGACCGCGGACGGGCCGTGCCTGGTCACGAGTGACGGTCGCGTGCGCTGTGGCGACCGCGTCCTCCCGCTCTCTGGCGGGGCGACGCAGCTCGATGCCGATGCGCAGACGGTCTGCACCCTCGGACCCCGCCGGGTCGAATGCACCGCGCGTCGCGACGATGCCCCCGTCGTGTCGTTTCCGCAGCTCGATGCCGCGGTCCGCATCAGCGTCGGGAACGGGCAGATCTGTGGTCTGTCCAGCACGTTCGGCTTGCGCTGCTTCGCCGTGGATGCGAAGCCAACGGATCCTCCTGCCCTCGAGTTGTCCGATGCCGTAGACGCCGGCCTGGGCAGCAGCCATGGATGCGCACTGCGCGGGGACCGGGTGTGGTGTTGGGGCTGGGGCACGAACGGAGAGCTCGGCGACGGACGGATCCGCGGAGACGACGAGGGTCCCGGCGAGCCTGCCGAAGTCCCCGAGCTCGAGGACGCGATCCAGCTCGCCGTGGGCTCGTCCTTTTCGTGCGCGCGGCACCGCGATGGCACCGTGTCGTGCTGGGGGCAGGACCTGTCGGGGCAGCTCGGGCGAGGTCGTCGCTGGGGAGCCTCCGCGGTCCCCTCGCCCGTGCTCGGCGTGACGGATGCCACCGACCTCGCCGCCGACGGATCCAGCGCATGCGTGCGGCATGGCGACGACACGCTGTCGTGCTGGGGCACGACCCCAACCGACGACGCCCAACCGATCCCTGCCGCGCCGGGGACTCGCCTCCCACCACGCGTCCCCCTCGCACGCGGGTGCCGGTCGTTCGACCTCGACGTGTGGACCGAGCGCATCGAGGCCGCCGCGAACGCGAGCGAGCTCGAAGCTGCGCTGGCGGAGATCGGTCGCCCTCTCGTCAACCCAGACCACGAAGAGAGCTGGATGTTCGACCCCGAACTCGTCAGCGTCGACGTTCGACAGGCGGAGCTCTCGCGCGCCCCGGGTCTAGAGCGCATCTCATAACCTCGGGGCCGATCCAAGTAGCCGAGATTGGATCGGTTTTCTGACCGATTGGACGGACGAGCAACGGTCTGATCTACCGTGTTGGTGGATCTGACCGAAGCGCAGTGGTCCGTGCTCGAGCCGCTCTTCCCCGAAGAGGAGCGGAGCAAGCCCGGGGCGAAGGGAGGGCGGCCGTGGCGAGAACCCCGCGACGTTCTCAACGGCGTGTTGTGGATTCTCCGGACGGGGGCGCCTTGGGCCGATCTTCCAAACCGCTACCCGCCCTATCAGACATGTCATCGGCGCTTCACTAAGTGGATCGAGTCGGGGTTGATGCCGAGAGTTCTCGCGGCTCTGTACGAGGACCTTCGCGGCAGAGGCGGCGAACAGGTCGAAGCCTTCATCGACGGGACCTACGTACCGGCTAAAAAAGGGGGATCTGTACTGGGAAAAGCCGTGCGGGGCAGACCACGAAGGTCATGGCGCTCGCAGACAGCGATGGTCTTCCACTCTCTGTCGCTATTGCAGACGGAAACCGATACGACAGTGTGCTCACCGATCGAACTCTCGATGCTGCTCACGTGGAGGAACTTCCTCCCCGACTGATCGCAGACAAAGCTTGGGACGGTCGCGAACTTCAACGCCGGCTCAAGGAGGAGCGCGGCATCGAACTCATCGCTCCTCGGCGCTCAAACAGCCGCCGCCCTCAGGACGGTCGAAGCCTTCGGCGCTATCGCCGACGCTGGAAAGTCGAGCGGCTCTTCGCCTGGCTCAAGCGCCATCGACGTCTAAGTTGCCGATGGGAGCGGCGGGCCGATCTCTTTCTCGGGCTCCTTCAGCTGGCCTGCGCAGTGCTCTTACTCCGCAGGATCTGTAGCTGACGAGGTTATGAGATGTGCTCTAGAAGCGGATCGCGAGACCCGCACCGCCGCGCGTGGGCACGAAGGCGGTGGTCGACGCCTTCTTCCCCTTGACCACGTTGTTGACGATCAACGCGATGGCCACCACACCGGACACGGCGCCGACGGCGAAGGAAACATCCGAACCCAAGCCGAGGTTCCGCGCGGCACGTGCGTCACGTTCGGCGCTCATCGGGCAGACCGTCCCGCCCGTACCGTCTCCCGTGCACGCGGCTTCCGCGTCGGAGCTGCGGCCGAGCGCTGCAACGCCAAAGCCCGTGCCGAGCCCGAGCCCGACGACTGCAACACCTGAGAAAATCCACACCGGCGTGGTGAAAATCTTCTGCTTGGGGGCTGCGGGAGGAGGCGGACCGTCGGTCCTCGCGGGCTCGGTGGCGGCTGCCGGCGGAGGCGTGGCGGCGGCGTCCTGCGCGTTCTCGGCGGCTGCGGCCGCTTCGCTCTCGGCGCGGAGCCGACGCTTGCGAAGGCTCTCTTCTTTCTCGGCGAGCATCTCTCGCTCGCTCTCGGGTGCATACGCTCGGTAGTACTCGAGATACTCGAGCGCCTCTTCGAACTTGTTCGCTCGGTCGTACGCGAGGGCGATGTTGTAGAGGAGAACCGGGTCCCCGGATTGACCGTACGCCCGCTTGAACGCCGCGATGGCGGCTTCGTAGCTGCCTTCTCGGTACAGCCCTTTGCCGTTTTCGAACAGCTCGCGCGCCCGCTCGAGCTGCTCGGCGGAGGGTTGCGCCGGAGGGTCCGGCGGCGGCTCGGCAAACGCCACGGTCGGCGCGAGCACGAGCGCCGAGACCATGGCGGCAGACAACAACTGATGGGCAAGCTTGATGGGCATGTTCACTCTCCGAGGCCACGCAAGTCGTCGTCGAGCTTCGTCGCGACGCTCGGGCTGCGGGCAGGTTTGGGCTTCTCCGCCGGAGGCGGGGCCTTGGGCTCGGCCGCCGGGGTCGGGGCAGGCGTGGGTGTGGCGCGCGAAGGCTTGCTGCGCCTGCGGCTGCGCTTGGACGAGGCACCGCGAGAGGGCGTCGACGGAGCAGGTTCGCCGTCAGCCTTCACCGCGGCGAGCCTCTCGGACAGGCCGGAGCACGCGGCGGAGCTTCCCGCAGGAGCCTGGGCCTCGTCCAGCGCCCACCCGTACGGCTCCCGATCTTCGGCCGCTTCGATCGTGCTCAACGCGTCCGCAAAGGTCCGACAAGGGTCTTCCGCCCCCTCGGACTGCACGAGGTCGAGGCCCACGTGCAGCTCCACGTCCACATCTTCGGTGGCTGCGGCGAGTCGTGTATGGCGGTCCGCATAGGAGAGCTCTCGCAGCGCCTCCAAGGAGGTTGGCAGCGAAGGCGCAACGGCAGCCTCTTTGCGCGGCGGCGCCGGCACGGCCCCCTCGGGTGTCGCTGCCGCCTCGGTCGGCGCGCCCTCGTCGGTGGCAGTCTTCGTAGCGGCGTCCTCCTCGGACGCCTTCGACGTCAGCCAGAGCGCGCCGCCACCGAGCGCGAGCAGCAGCGCGGCTACGCCCACGATGATCGGCATTCGATCCGACGAGGGCTCCGGCTCCAAGACGACCGGTGCAGGTTGAGCTGCGGGCGCAGCGGGTGGCGCCACCGCAGGGATAGGCTCGGCCACCGGTGCCGCTGGAACCGCAACCGGCACCGGCTTCGGGTCTGGCTCCTCCGACGGCTCCGTCGCCTGTGGCCCATCGAAGGAGTCGAGCAGTTCCTCCATCGACGTGGGAATCGGAAGGAGGTTCTCACCGGTCGACTCAGCCACACCGAAGGGCGGTGGAGCGAGCAGGTCGTCAACGGACGACGAGTCCTTGGGGTCACGATCGGACATCGAAGAGAACAGCCTTAGAACCGTGTTCATCTTCCCCGATTCGAGATTTTTCCACAACGTGACGGCACGCTCGCGGCGCGATTCGTCGATCGCCGCCTCCTCACAAACCTGCCTCGATGGGGCAGGCCTCCTCCGCCTTCATGTCGCCGACCTTCGCCCCGCTGGGGCATGTCGCCCCGCCCCCTCGACACGGCTTGCTCAGCGCGTGACAGACGTCTCCGCCGCAAGCTTTGAGAAGCTCGTCGGTCGTCCAGGTTGGCACTCGGCGGCATCGCGATTGCACTGACCTCCGGTCGTGGCCGAACAACGCGAACCTCACGTGCGAGTCGTCGAAGGTCCCCTGACTGGAGCGCGGTTTCGGCTCGGGGCGTTCAGCGTCGTGGGACGCCACCCGACGTGCGACGTGGTCCTGTTCGGCCGCGGCGTCTCTCGCGAGCACGCCGCGCTTCGGTGCCGCGACGGCGTCGTCGAGGTCAACGACCTGGCAAGCGTCAACGGCGTCTTCGTCAACGGCGAACGCCTGCTGAAACGACGCCGCATCCGAATGGGCGACCGCATCCAGATCTCCGAACACGTGCTGCTGTTCGTGCTGGAGCACCCAGACCAGACCGACCCGCTCGCCCGCAGGACGGCCCACCTTCCGCGCATCGGGTTGACCGACGTCGTTGGACCCGAAGACTGCACGCAGCGCATCCCGATCGACGTGTCGCTGCAGCCCCAAGCGTCCTAGGGATGCACCCTCAACGCTGCGAGAGCGTCTCTCCGGTCGCGGCGTCACAAACGTATCCGCCGGTCCCGTCGACGTAGACGAACCGCGAGCCGTCGCCGGACCAGGCCAGATCCTCGACGCGGTCGACAGCCCGAGACCAAAGGCGCTTGCTCGTCTTGGCGTCGACGCCGGTCAGTACGCCCGCCTCGCCCCGCTTCCACACGCCTCGAGCACGGTCGAAGCCCTGGAAGCGACGCGCTTGATGGACGATGACGAGCGAGTCGTCGGCGTTGGGCCGAACCGTCCGGAGCGCTTCGGGCGGTATCTCGAGTGCATCGAGATCGAGACCCATCGCGGTCATCCAGTCCGCACTGTCCACGCGGCGCGGCTTGCCTCCTTCGGGCCACGACGCCCGCTTCCCGGTGGCGACGGCTTCTCGCGCACCGAAGTGCGTCCCCTCGACGTGCAGCACCTGGAGCGGTGCGGACGGCTTGTCGTCGCCAAGAACGACCGTGCCTCCAGTGGCCGTGACGCGCCATCCATGATCGAGGACCCCCCATGAGACGGTCAGCGCCGCCTCGTCCAGGACTTCGCCGGACGCACGCGTACGGATTTGTGCGGTCCCCTTCGCATCGACAGTGACCAACGTGTCCTCGTGCCCAAAGCCGATGACGACGATTGGTTCTCCAGACGCCGCGAGCGAGGTGCGACCACCGGGTCCCTCGAGCTCGATCGAGGTCTCGGTCGCCCACGCGACCGTCGTGCCTGCGTGGTCCAGCGCTGCCGCCACAGGCACGAACGGCGCAGGGCGTCGCTCGACCTTCGTCTGTCGATCGATGGACTGCACGAACAGCGTGTCTCCCCGCGCGCTGGCATGGCGGCCCCGTTGCAGCGTCGCGTGCATCATCGAGTCGTCATCGGATCCCGAGAGCGGCACCGTCGTGGCGGCTGCCGGTTCGAGCAATGCCCGGTCCGCGCCCGGCGTCCACGGGACCGCCTCGTCCAGGGAGAGCCTCAGGGCCTGTCCAGAGCCGGTCTCGGCCAGGATCGCCTCGTGGAGCGGGTGAACTCTCGGTCGAAAGAGCGTGTCGGACTCGCCCACGAGCATTCGACGAGATCCGTCCTGCAGGTCGATGATCTCGAGCTCGAAGCGCCCGCGCTTGGGGTCGGTCTTCTGCATCGCCGTCACGTAGCTGCCATCGGGGCTCATGGCGATGTCGTTGCGGTTCGGGCTCTGATCGATGCCGATGGTGTGCGCCTCTCCGACCAAGGCCAATCGGTCCTCGTCGAGCGACAGTCGCTGAATCCGAACCGGTGAGAACTGAACCGCGGCAGCGACCGGCTTTCCCTGCGCATCGGTCCCCACGCGGAGCTGCCACGGAATGACGCCATGCTCGTCGAGCGTGGCGAGGGTCGTCCCGCGTGCATCGTACAGACGCACGCGGTGGTCCACGCCCAGCGCGAGGATGCGCGCGCCCCCTTCGAGCACGTGGAGTTCGAACATCGGGTCGGTTGGAGGCATCTCGAAGGCGGGCCGCCAAGAGACCCCCTCCTCCGAGAACGTCACGGTCGCGACGAAGGACCCGCCGGCGGTGTCGACGAACGCGACGCGCAGACCGTCCTCGGACTCGGCCACCGACATCCAAAGCGGCTCTTCGACGGGCAGCTCGATCGGGACATCGTCCGCGGTGACGTCGCGCCACAGCCGAACGCCGCCTTGCGCATCCAAGGTCAAGGCAGACGCGCCCGAAGGCGAGAGCACGACCTCCGTCATCGGGTGTTGGTGTTCGGCGCGGACCAGCGCCATCGAGGGCGCCGGTTCGGTGACGACCGGCTCTTCGGGAGCGGCGGCCTCGAGCGAGGGTTTCACCTGCGGGTCCGTTCGTGGCGCAGGCGTTTCGCGTGGAGATGCGGCACAGGCAGCGCACAGCGGCAGGAGCATGAGGAGGGCTCGAAGCTTCATCACAGCGTCTCCAGGTAGGTGACGAGATCGTTCGCCTGCGTCTCGGTGAGCGTAGAAAAGTCGGCCATCTCGTGGACGCTGCCCTTGTCGGTCACGAGAGCGTGGAGATCGACCGCGCTGCCGTCGTGGTAGTAGGGCGCCGTGTGGGCCAAGCCCACCAGTGACGGCGTGTCGGTCATGTCAAGCCCCCAAGCGTCGAAGGGATACTGCAGGCCGTCGCTCATGACGTCGCCGTCGTGGCAGGCATCGCAGCCCAGCTCTCCTTCGAAGAGCGCCTTCCCTCGGGCAACGGCGTCGGCGTCGGAGACGGTGGGTCGCGTCGCGATGGGAAGCGAGCGGACGTAGGCCGTCAGGTCGTCCAGCTCGCGCCCGCGTATGGACGCTGGCTGGCCCCCAAGCCGCAGCATCGTGTGCTTGAAGCTGGCGCGCAGGCTCGGGTCCAGTCCGCCCCACTTGTAGGGCTCGGTGTTGGTGACGCGACCCGCCAACATCGGCGTCTGAAGGATCGCGCCACCCAGCCGCCAACTCAGACCGTCTTGCCGACCTTCGGGATGGCACGACGCGCAGGCCATCACCCCACCATCGGAGATCCGGTGATCGTCGCCGCGACGAAAGAGCTCGGCGCCCCGCTCCACCGCGTCGCTGCGCAGGGAGGCCGCAAGGACCGGACCCAGCTCCACCCCGTTCTTCTCAGTCCGCCAGGGCTTGTCGGACAGGTCGAAGTCGCCAGGCGTGAGCCGCACGAGGCGACGGGAGAGTTCGCAATGCATCCAGACGTAGTCACCGTCGACGACGAGTCCATCGGGACCGCACGAGCTGGGCCCCGCGTCGAAGCGACGATCCAGATGCCACGCTCCATACGCGGTCTGCATCGAAGCGTCGGCAATCCCGACGACCTCGTCATCGCCGTAGCCAGCCACGTATAGGCGGTCGCGTGCAGCGTCGTACGCGACCGCGCGAGGCTGGTGAAGGTCGGGCAGCGTCGAGATGTGGACGCGGGCCTGCCCGAGAGGACGCGGAGTGACGATCGCGAGCTGATGCACGATGGGAGGAATCGACTCAGGACCACCGCCGTAGCTGTCCGCGCTCCCACGCGACGGGACGCGCTTCATCTGCGGCGTGGATAGTAGGTGTGGTGCCGCGATTTGCCCGTGCCCGAGGTAGGTCACCTCGAAGACGTTCCGCGCGTGCCTGCGACCTTCGTCCGTCGGCACCGAGAACCGACTTCGGGCCTCGCCGATGCTGGCGGAGGACGTGATGCCGCCTTCCCAGTCGTCGAACTCCCGAGTGATCTTGACGTGGTCGCGCGGCTCCAGGCTGTGCCACCGGACGACCTCGCCTTTGCGCTCGAGGTCGACCTCTGCCAGGGCGCCCGAGCTGAGGAACGCAACGGTGGCGTGCTTTCCATCGGCCGACACGGCAACCCCGCGTGGCTCGGCGCGCAGCTCGACGCGCCACTGCTCCCTCATCGTTGGCACGTCGATCGCGACGAGCGCGTGGTCGGCCACGCTCGTGGCGTAGACGGTCGCACCGTCGGGAGAGAGCGCGAGGCCAAACGGTTCCGCAACCGACACCGCCCCCGCTTCGAGAAGCGCGTCGGATTGACGGCCGTCGACCCGAACGACTCGGTCTCCGGCTCGGTCCGCGACGAAGACCATGCCTGCGCCGTCGGTCACGAGCTGGCCGACCGTCCCACCGAAGGAGAGCGACGTGACGGGCTCGCCCGCTCGGTTGGCCCGGATCAGCGCGCCGGCGTTTCTTTCGGCGACGAGAATTCCGTGCTTGCCCACCGCGACGGTCCCGCCACGGTGCGCACCGTGTGGGCGATCGTCCGGCATGGCTGCCGGACCGTGGCGTTCGTTCGCGGCCACAACCGCGTCGCGGCCCCTACTCGCCGAGAAGTCGTGTGCGTGTGCGGCTTGAACGGCGCCCGCGAGCAACAGCGCCCCAGCAGCCCATCCCCATCGTCGTCGTGCCATCGCAGTGCTCCAATGTTCCAGGGTTCGCGTGCATTCCACGGCCCGTCAGATTCGATGGTTCCTGCGGTATTCGGTTTTCATGGATCGAAGAACCTGGGTCCTCGGAGCCGCGGCGGTCCTTTCCGCGGGGGCTCTGTGGGCCGTATGGCCGCAGGAGGAGGCGTCGAGCAGCTCCGCGTCCGCGACCACCTCCAGCACGGACCCACGACCGACGCGTACTTCGCCCGCACCGAGCGAACCAGTGGTGGCAGAGGCCCCCTTGAAGCCGGCCCGCGCGACCCGTCGAATCACCGCGGACGAGCGGGCGCGGCTGCGTAATGCCATCGCCCAACGTGCGAAGGCCCCGAAACGGTCTACGCCAATGCCGTCCCCATCGCCAAAGAGAGAGCGAGCGGAATACGATCGGGAGGACGGCTCCGCCGCGAACGGCCTCACCGACAAGAGCGATGGCGCCCTCGCCGATTTGATGGCCGACTTTGGGAACGATGCAATGCCCCTGATCGACGAGTGCTATACCGCCGCGGCCGAACGTCGGCCAGATCTGCGCGGCGGGCTCGACATGAACTTCAAGATCGTGGGCGACCCCGAAGTCGGTGGGCTGGTCGATGGCTTCGAGGTCGAAGCGAGCAGCGAGATCGACGACGCTGAAATGATCGAATGCGTGCGAGAGACCATCTTCTCGACAGTGTTCCCGGCTCCGGCCGAGGCGGGCGAGGCCGGCGTCCGCCTGACGATGCGGTTCGAGCCGGACGAGACGTAGCCTCGACCACCACGACGGCAGCGCTCGAACGTCGGACCTGCGCGGCGCCCTTGCTTGGGCGCAGCTTCGGGTGGAAGGCTCTGCGCGATGGTGCAGTCGAAGCGATGGCTCCTCGTCTCCTTGGTATTCATCGGATGCGGCTCTTCGGCAGCGCCGACTTCACAGGCGGGCGGCTCCTCCTCGAGCGCGCTTGCCTCGACCGAAGACGCGTCGACCAACGCCGACGCGGCCGAAACCACGCTCATCGTCAGCACCGACGACAGCGCCGGTCCCGCAGGCTCGACATCGTCCGGGTCCGACACGACGGTCGGCGGCGATTCCACCGGCGCGTCTGCGCTGTGCGGCGGGCCAACCTTCTCGGAAGGCCGCCAGGACGACATCGACATCGGGTTTGGCGGGTCGGTCCGAAGCTATGATCTGTACGTCCCACCCGGCCTCGACCCCACGCAGCCCGTTCCGCTCGTCATCAACCTTCACGCGTACCTTTCATCCGACGACATCCAGGCGAACTTCTCCAACTTCGATGAGGCGGCAGACGAAGCGGGCGTGGTTGTGGCCTATCCAAAGGCCGCGTTCAACTCCTGGAACGCGGGGGCGTGTTGTGGACAAGCGCAGCTGGCCGGCAACGACGACGTGGGCTTCGTGCGCGCGGTCGTGGCCGACGTCCAAGGCCGAGGCTGCGTGGACCCGTCGCGGATCTATGCCACCGGCATGTCCAACGGCGGCTTCATGACGCACCGACTCGCCTGCGAAGCGGCCGACCTCTTTGCGGCTGTGGCCCCGGTGGCGGGCGTAATCGGGCTGGATGACGACGACTGCACGCCCAGCCGCCCCATCCCCGTGATGCACTTTCACGGCACGGCGGACTTCGTGGTGTCGTACTACGGCGGCTTGTTTGCCAGCGTGAACGACACGATCGAGGGCTGGGTCGCCCGCAACGGCTGCTCTGCGACCCCCACGCGCATCGTCGACGTGGGCGAGGCCTACTGCGACGCGTACGAGGGGTGTGCCGACGACGCAACCGTGACGCTGTGTACGGTCGAAGGCGGCGGACACTGCTGGCCCGGCAACCCAGCGTGCTTGGGAGCGTTCAGCACTACGCTGCTCGACGCGAACACGCAGATGCTCGAGTTCTTCAGCGGCGTGGCGCTCCCTTAAACCTAAAACGCCCCGTCGACCAAGGCCGAGCGGGGCGCAGTCAGGCGTATTCGAAGCCTACTCGCAGCCCTGGATGTCGCCGTCGCCGATCTCGGCGAGCACGTTGGTCGAGCCAGGCTCGAAGATGACGCCGACTTCGGTGTCGCCGCTGTAGAACCGGATCCAGGTCAGCTCCACGTCGTCGAGCGCTCCGTTGATGACGATGACTGAGCGCTCGTCGCTTCCGTAGAACAGAGCGTCGTCGTCGGACTCTTGGCCGGGCAGGATGAAGCCCAGGTGCAGCATGGTCGCCTCGATCTGCGAGCGAAGCGTTGCGTCGATGCTGGCCGAGGCGTCGACGTCGTCGTAGCTGTAGTCGGCGATTTGCTCGAGCAGAGCATTCGACGGGTCGACGTAGCCACCGTCCTCGTCCTCGTAGCCCTCGATGGCGCCGAACTGCGGGACCGTGTCCCAATGGCAGATCTTGGCGTCACCGCCCTTGGCGTCGCAGCACGCAGCCTTCACGAACTGGCCGTTCTCGGGGTTGTGGCAGATGCCCGCGCTGTTCTCGGTGGACAGGTCGGGGCACTCGGCTTCAGGCGCTTCGAGGTCGACCGCGGCTTCGCACGCGGCGGGGATGCTTTCCACCCCGAACTCCTCTTCGCCGATGGCCTGCACGCACTCGGCAGCGCAGCAGCTGTTCATGGCGAACTTGCCCGTGTTCTGGTTGCGGCACGCCATGCGGTCTTCACCGCCGATGGTGAGGCTCTCCCACGCCGCGCCTTCGCACGCGTCGGCCTCGAGCGAGGCGGCGAGGAAGCAGCACATCGAGTCTTCGAACTGGCCGTTGCTGTCGATGCACTGGCCAGCGCTGTTCGGCCGCGCGGCGGGGTCGCAGATGTCCGAGCAGCACGCGCTCGAGACGAACTGGCCGGTTGCCGCGTCCGCGCAGCGCTGCTGCGATGCGTTGCCTTCGGGCGCGTTGAGCACGACGCGCTCGGGGCACGACGTAGCCTCTTGGTACGCCTCGAACAGACCAGCCTCGGCACAGCAGGCCGAGTTCTCGAAGCCTTCGTTGTTGAAGCAGGTCGCCGTGACGCTGTTGGTCAGCTGGTCGCCGTCGACCGACTCGTTCTTGTCGCGACCGACGAGCTCGATGGTGAGCTCTTCCAAGGGTGCGCACTCGAAGTCTTCGGTGTCGTCCGCCTTGCCGCCCGGGCCTTCGTTCGTGGCGCTGTCGCTGGAGCCCGAGTCACAGGCGCCGAGCCCGAGGGCAACGAAGAGCGAGAGGAGTTTGATCTGCTTGGTCATCTGAAGGTCCCTGGGTATCGGCCGTTGCTGGGGCCGGCCGTGTTCCGCATCTGCGTCTTAGACCTACATCTCCTCACGTCGAGTCACATTGTAATCACAAGGCGTACTTCAGCGTTTTGAGGCCGAATACAGTGTTCCAAAGCATGCGAAAAACTTGACGAGCGTATTCGCGCACTCTGAAGAAAGGGGTGCGGAGATCCCGCCGGCCGATCGGCAACCTCAAAACACCGAGGCGTCGCTGCGCCGCGCGAGCCGACGAAGCGCCTCGGTCGCGAGGATCGAGTTGCCCTTGGCGCCGAGTCGGGGGCTCCACGCAGCCGCGGTGAAGCGGCCCGGACACACCGCCACGATGCCGCCGCCCACCCCACTCTTGCCCGGCAGTCCGACGTGAAACGCGAAGTCGCCAGCCTCGTCATAGAAGCCGCACGTCAGCATGAGCGCGCTGAGACGCCGCACCTGCGTCACCGAAAGAACGCGACGGCCCGCCGCCGTACACACGCCGTGCTCGGCGAGAAAGCTGTACGTCCGGACCACGTCATCGCACGACATCGCGACAGCACACGCGTGCACGTAGAAGTCCAGCACGGCCTCCACGTCGTGCTTTACGTTGCCGAACGAGGCCATGAAGTGCGTGAGCGCCCGGTTGCGTGCGCTCGTCTGCAGCTCGGATCGCGCGACGGAGGCGTCGTAGTCGATGTGGTCCAAGCCGCCGAGTTCCCGAACGAAGGCGAGCAGCTCGGCCTTCGGATCGCGCAGGTGACCCAGGAGGATGTCGCACACGACGAGCGCGCCGGCGTTGATCAAGGGGTTCCGCGGGCGTCCGTTCTCACTCTCGAGCTGAACGAGCGAGTTGAACGGATCGCCCGAGGGTTCCACACCAACGCGGGACCAGACCTCGTCCGCGTCGACGCTCACCGCGAGGGCGAGGAGCAGAACTTTCACCATCGACTGGACCGAAAACCCGACCCTGCAGTCCCCAGCGCCGAATGTCGTGCCATCGAGCAGCCGAAGCGCAAGGCCAAACCGGGTCGGGTCCACCTCGGCCAACTCGGGGATGTACCGCGCGACGTCCCCCTGCACGGGAAGGTTCCGGACTTCTTCGGTGATCGCGTCGAGCAGCGCCTGGTAGTCCACCGGGCTCGACGGTACCTCACAGCGCAGCGGCGTCGCGCAAGACTTCGTCGGCGTGCACGCCGGGGTCCACGCCCGGGTACACCTTGGCGATGGTCCCGTCGGGGCCGATCAGGAAGCTGTCCCGGTTGGTCATGCCCAGCTTCGCCCCCACGCCGAACGCCTCCGCCCAGCGGCCGTCTTCGTCGGCGATCAGCGGAAAGGGCAGCGCGTGCTCCTCGGCGAACTCGCGGTGCGAAGCGTCCGAGTCGCTCGAAACGCCCACCACCAAGATCCCCGCCGCCTCGTACTTGGTCCACACGTCTCGAAACGCGCAGGCCTCGGCGGTGCATCCCGGCGTGCCGTCCTTCGGATAGAAATACACCAGCGTGGGCTGCCCGCCCAATGACATGAGGTCGACCGTCGTACCGTCGTGGGCGGTCGCCGAGACCGAGGGTGCCGAGGCGCCCGGCGCCAGCGGAGACGAGGCGCGACACCCGGTCAGAAGAGCGGTCGTGACGAGCAGTCCTACGGCGAGACGTCTCATGTCCAAGTCCTAGCAGGTCGCGAGCAACGCTCTACAGCTCGATGCCCTCGTATTCGCACAAGCGCATCAGAAGCTCTTCCATCACCGCGCGGGCGCGACTCGTGCCGTAGGCGAGGCCCGCATGCAGCTCCGCATCGGACGGCTGCGTCGACACGCAGGTCTTGCTGTACTCCTCGAACGAGGTCAGCGCGGTCACGAGCGTCGCGACGTGGTTCGGGCACTCGCACTCGGTCGTCGACTGCATCTCCCGCAGCCGAGCCAGTCGAGCGCTGTCGAAGCGGGGCGCCGGTGGGTCACTCGGCACCGAAGGGGGAACGAACGGAACCGACGGCCGCGGCAGCACGGACTGGACACGCACGAGCCGGGTGACGTCGGCAACCGTCAACGGTCCGCGGACGACTTGTGCACCGATCTGCGCAAGCGCCTCGAGCGTGGAGCCGCGAGCGAACCCGTACTCGACGATCACCGAGTCAGCGCCGCTGTGCTCGAACAGTTCCTCGAGCCGAAGCTCGGGGTCGTCGCCGAGCAGCTCGAGCTCCACGACCAAGGTGTCGAACGCGGGTACATCCGGACCCAGTTGGAAGGCCGCGAGACTCGTGACGGCCTGCGTCACGTGGACGTCCTCAGTCTCGGCGGCGGCGAACGACGCGCCGAGGCTTCGGTGCACGAGGGCGAGGCGGATGGCGCCGGGGTTTGCGCCGGTTTTGAATACCTTTTGTTGGTGAACACGCGAGCGAAGCGCCTCGATCGAAAGTTGTGCGACGACGCTGATCGCCTCCCCACCACGGGTCAGCGCGAGCAGAAGCTGCACACGTTCGACGTCGTGCTCGGTGTACCGGCGCCCGCCACCCGGCGTTCTGGCGGGCTCGACCGCGCGATAGCGGCGTTCCCACGTACGGATTGTGCTGGGCGACAGGCCGGTCAGGCTCGCAAGAGCGCCGATTGAGTAGACCGCCTGGGATGCGTCGTGGTGCGTCTGCATTGTCGAAGACCGTGGTTCGGCCGGCTCAGTCTTTCGCATGTTGCCCCGTGCGCAAGAGCTACGCGAGCCCGGGCTGGTTCATGGCACGTGAACGCCCATCCACGGCCTTTCAACTTGCACAATTATTGAACACAGCTAGGACCGAAACTGTACGCAAACCCTACACATCCGGTCGGAGACAGGCCGGAGAAAGCAACGAGCGAAATGCCAGAACTCAGCTTCGGCCAGTTTCAGCTGGTCTACAACATGCTCTCGCTCGCCATCGCGGCGATGCTGGGCTCCTTCATCTTCTTCATCGCCGCACGTGGTCAGCTTTCGCCGAAGTACCGGCCTGCGCTGATCATGTCGTCGCTGGTCGTCGGCATCGCTGGCTACCACTACTTCCGGATCTTCCAGTCCTGGGAAGAGGCCTACATGCTTACGGAAGCGGGCACGTACGTCGCAACCGGCAAGCCGTTCAACGACGCCTACCGCTACGTCGACTGGCTCCTGACGGTGCCGCTGCTCGTCGCCGAGCTCGTTGCCGTCCTCGCGCTGGCCAAGAGCGAGCGTAACGGCATCATGGCGAAGCTGGTCATCGCGGCCACCGCGATGATCGTGCTGGGCTATCCCGGCGAGGTCGCCGCCGACGCTGGAACGCGCACGCTTTGGGGCCTGCTCTCGACCGTGCCCTTCGTCTACATCCTGTACGTTCTCTGGGGCGAGCTCGGAAAAGCCACCAGCCGCAACTCGGAGCAGGTCAACGTCCTCCTCCGCAACACGAAGCTGCTGCTGCTCGGAACCTGGGGCTTCTACCCCATCGCCTACATCCTGCCGCTCGTCGGCGTTGGCGGCGCGACGTCTTCGGTCGCCCTTCAGGTCGGTTACAGCATCGCGGACATCGCCGCGAAGTGTGGCTACGGCATCATGATCTACGCCATCGCCAAGGCGAAGATGGAAGCCGAAGGCGAAGTCCTCCAGCAGAGCGAGCCGATGCTCGCGGCGGCGGAGTAACTCGATGGTCGCGCCCACGACGTCCTCCTCCGCCGACTCGTTCGGCGGCCACTACACGACCGCGGGCGCGGCCGTGTGCGCCGTGGGCGTCGCCGGCCTGCTCGTCGATGCCTACGCGACGCTCACCCAGGCGCCGACCGGCTTCATCGACCGCGAGGCCATGGCCGTGATGAGCGTCGCGTTCTTGCTGGTCGGAGGCTGGATGATGCTGTTCGGCCGTCGCCACGGAAAGGCGAGCGACTGACATGCTCGCGTGGCGCCAACATGCCGTCGTGGTGGGGGCCGGGTGCGCCGGTCTCGCCATGGCGGTGGCGTTGGACCACGTCCTGCCGGGCGACTGGCGCATCACCGTCGTCGACCCCACGTTCCGCTCCGCGTCGGAGAAGACGTGGTGCTTTTGGGGAGAAGTGCCGGAGCACCTCGCGCCCCTGGTCCGAAAGACGTGGACGAAGTCCCGCGTTGCCGGACCCGGCTGGAGCCGCACCGACCCGCTGCGCCAGCATCCCTATCACCTGGTCGAGGGCGCGGCGTACGAGCGACACCACCTCGAACGCCTGCGCCGCTCACCACGCGTCCGGCTCCGACACGGCGCCGTCGACGCGATCTGCAGCCGGCCACACGAAGGGGCCGACGTCCGCATCGACGGCACGACGCTGCCCGCTCGTTGGGTCTTCCAAAGCGTGCGGCGGCCGCCCAATGCAACCGCGGGACGAACCGCGCTTGCGCAGCACTTTGGGGGGTGGCTCGTCGAGACGCAGACGCCGGTGTTCTCGCCGGACCGATTCACGCTCATGGACTTCGATGCCGAGCAAGGCGACGGCGTGGCGTTTCGATACGTGCTTCCGCTCTCTGAAACGCGTGCTCTGGTCGAGCACACCGTCTTCTCGCGCGCGCCATGGGCACGGACCCGATACGACGCTGCACTGCGGACGTGGCTCGATGCACGCACACCGAGTCACCGGGTCGAACGGCGTGAATACGGCGTGATCCCGATGCGCGACGACGAACTGCCGCAGCAAACCGGTCACAGCATCTTCAACCTCGGCACAGTGGGCGGCATGACGAAGCCCTCCACCGGATACACCTTCGCCAACGTACACCGGCAGGTCGGGCACCTGTGCACCACGCTGCTTCGTCGTGGCCGCCCGCGTCCCCTCCCATCGAGGCCACGCCGGTTCGCCTGGTACGACGCGCTGCTGCTCGACGTTCTCGCAAGGACACCCGAACGCGGCCGTCCAATCTTCGAGCGACTGTTCCAGGGCCACGATGTGGACGGCGTCCTCGGCTTCCTCGACGAACGAAGCAGCATCCCCCAGGAAGCCAGCATCTTTTCATCGCTTCCGTGGGCCCCGTTTCTCGCCGCCGCGAGCCGACGTCGCGCCCAACCTCGGCTTGCGCTCGGTCCCGCCAACCCATGAACCGAGCGCGTCCTGTCGCGTGGGATGCCACCGCGCTCGTTCTCGCCGCGCTCGCCATCGCGACGCCGAGCAGCGCGGTCTGGATCGGACTCGCCATCGCGCTCCTCGCGACGCTTGGACTTGGCCATGGCGCCTACGACCTCGAGCTCGCCTCGGGAAACCGTCGCCGGTTCGTTGCGACCTATCTCGCCACCAGCGCCATCGTGCTCGTGGTGTGGTGGGTCTGGCCAGCCCTCGCGCTCGTTTCGTTCCTCGCCGTATCCGCCTGGCACTTCGGTCAAGCCGACCTTGCCCACCTTCCCGCGCACCCGGGCCGACGCCTGCTTCAAGCCAGCCGCGGCGTGCTCTTCGTCGGGCTCCCGCTTGCCCTCCATGCGGACGACGCCGTCCCCATCCTCGACGCGCTCGGCGTGACGCTCGCGCTGCCGTCCGCGGTGACGCGCGCCGTCGCGGTCGGCGTGGTCCTGCAGCATGCGGCGCTGTTCGCCGTCATCGTCCCGCAACGGCAGCATGCGCGAGAGTTGTTCGCGCTCACGCCGGCGCTCGTCCTCCTCACAGGACTGCCGCTGCTGCCCGGGTTCGTCCTTGCGTTCTCACTCAACCACGCTGCAGCGCACGTACACGCGCTTCGACTTCGCGACCGACCACGGTCGGCTCACCTTCGCGCCGCCGCACTGTGGCTGTGCGCGCTGCTTGGAACCCTGCTCGCGGGGTGGCTCCTCCTCGACGGCGACGTCCCGGCGCGCTGGTGGGCGCTCGCATTTGCGGCTCTCTCCGCCCTCACCTTCCCGCACATGGCCGTCGTGCACCGATGGCACGCGCTTCGAGTGCGTTGCGAGCCCCCCGCGTAAGTTTCGATGGCGCTATCCGCTTTTAGCCGGTGCTGTCGGTCGCACGGGCACCGAGCACGTACCGTCGAGGCACTGCAGACCGCGGTCGCACGTACCGTTTCCGTAGCAGGGGCCACCATGCGCCCCAGCGGCACCGGCTCCCTTCCCTGCGTCGCGCTGGAGTGACTCCAGCTGCCATTCGCCCTCGTACCCGCTCGCGGGAACGAAGAGGCGACTGTAGACGGCAAGCCCGCCGCATCCGGATACAGCAAAGAGCTGCGGTACGTCGAGTCCGATGGGCGAATGTACGTCGAGCAGCTCGAACGAAAGACTGCCGGGTGGGCAGTCGAGTTCGGCAGCGGCTCGCGCACTGAGGACGGACACGTCGTAGTCGTATTCCTCTTGCGAAACGACAAACCCGTCCACCTCCAGCCTGGTCGCACAGCCTGAGAGCAATACGCAGAGACCTCCGGACAGGATACCCATCCATCGCCGTCGCCGAGGTTCGAGCACGGCACTCATGCGCTATCGCGTAACACGGCGTCGAGGGTCGACTCAAGCCACCGACGAAGCAAGACGAACCGACCCCGGCGGGTCCTTCCCGAGTCCGCGCCCAAGGCGAGTGGTCCTGGGGCTCCATCGGACGGTGGTACCCTCACGACATGAAAGCGCGGTGGGTGGCGCGCGCAGGGGTCTTCGCGCTGGTCGGTCTGTGGCGGGAGGATGCGAGCGCAAGCCACTGCGCGGGCTGCACCGAACCACTTCCGGTCGCGATGGAGGTGGCGCCGTCGGTCGTGGGCCCCAGTGGCCCCCTCGCGGTCACGATGACGCCCGAGTTTCCCTCGAAGGACCATCCGATTGACCCGATTCACTGGGAGACGGTCGCCGTAGAGATTCGCAACAGCGAGGGCATGGTGCTCCCCGGCTCCGTGCACGCCGTCGACGGCTTCTCGCCACGGCTCTGGTACCCGGCGGCCGCGATGCCCCCCGGCAGCTACACCGTCACGACCTCCGTCACGCCAACCGATGAGCACTGTTCGCCGTGGGACGAAGCGTTCGACGTCGAGGTCGTCCAGGACCTCGAGCTCCCACCGGTCCCGGACGTGGTCGTCGCCACCGAACCACACTCTCGAGCGCTCTCGGATTTCACCAACTACGTCTGCTGCGAGGGTGGACGTCCCTATCGTCCGAGCGAGCCCGGGACCGGGTGCTTCCCATCGACGCCGCTGCCCTCCTGGAACTCCTTCTGTGCACCACAGAACAACTCGCACTGGTTGCGCGTGAACGCGTCCGTGGATGCCGCCACGGAGGGGTTCTTCACCCTGCGCGAAGTGACGACATCAGTCCGTCCGCAACGAGGCAACACTGCACTCGACCTGGATCTGCACGCGCCAGACTGCCTCGAGTTCGAACTCCTCAACCTCTACACGCAAGACTCGTCCTTGACGCGCTGGTGCCCCGATGCCGACGCGAAGCTTGGCGTCCTCCCGATCGAAGGCGCCGAGGAGGACGTGATGACGCGCTGTGGATGCACCGCCTATGTATGCGAGGACGAGTTTCCAGACTCGTGTCGCAGATGGCCAGACGGAGGACCGATCGGTTCGAACTGCCCGTCAGAAACTGATACCGAGTTCGACGAGCCAGACACCGACACCGACGCAACAGGCCCCGGTGCAACCGACGCCTCCGGCTGCGCATGCTCGCAGCGCCCGACGCCTCGCGGCGGCCTGCCACTGATGCTGGTGGCCGTCGCGCTGGGCATCGCGCGACGACGGAAGCCGAGCGACACCAGAGCCGCCAAGCTTCAGCGGGTCAGCCGCTGAATCCACAAGTCGTACTGAGTCGCGTCCTGATGGTCCATGCCCACGACCACGACATCGCCGTCAGGAGCGATGCTGACGCTGTGTGGAACGGTCACCGGGAAGCGATTGCCCGTGAACCAGAGATGGTCGGCGAGCGTGCTCCCGTCGGACGAGAGCAGGCGGGTTCGTGCGCCGGTGCCTTCCCCATCGGCCACGCCCCCCGCGATTGCGATCGTCCCGGCACAGTCGACGGCGAGTCCCCCAAGCAACTGTTCCTCTTCGGGTTGATCCACCGTCCAATCGACGTTCCCGTCTGCGTCCCACTGCGTGGCGAGCAGCCGCAAGTCTCCCTGAACGTCCGGTTGATACATGCCAGCGACCAAAAGCCCACCCTCTACGGTGGCTGCCGCGCCACTCGGCCGCAGCCTTCGCTCTTCCAGCTCTGCGGACCAGCGCAGCGACAGGTCGGGCGCGAACGAAGCGACTTGGAGCCGACCGCCCAACTGCGCCGCCGCGAGGACACCGAACCCGTCGCCGAGCGCGAACGCATCACCCAACTTCAGAACATCGATGTTGGACGCGTGAACGCTTCGGTCGAGTTCGTTGCCCCAACGATCGATGCGGGCCAGGAGCACGCCCTCGGATCCGTTTCCATCGAGCCAGTGCGGGATCGAGACCACCACCTCGCCATTGGACAGGACAACTGCACGAGCATCCGCAATCCACTGGCCGGCGGGATACGGGTAGGCCTCGACCTCTCGCCTCCACAAGTGCGTCCCGTCGGGACCATAGGCCAGCAACACCACCGCCACGTCGTTTTGCGTGCCCCCACGGGCGACGACCACCGCCGTATCCTCGATCACGGTGGCGAAAATCGTCCCGTCCTCCGCCACCGAGACACTCGTTGCGCGGTCGGAGAATTGACCAACACCCTGGTAGCGGTCCTCCCACACGAGTTCGCCGTCCGGAGAGACGACGAGCACGATCGCATCGCTGTCGTCGTTGCCCGGTGTCGTGGAGCCCGCGACCACGATCGAACCATCGGGCGCGAATGCGACGTCGTTCGCGACGTCCCAGCCGAACGGGTCGTCGTCGGCGCGCCAGTGCAGACTCCACGCCAGCGACAGTTGGCTGTCCGTGGAGCCCACAATGCACTCCTCTGAACCTGTCGAGGTGGTCGACGCTTCAGATGCACTCTCGGAGGCGCCCGTGGACGATGACGGCGTCGAGCCGCTCGCTGTGGAGCCGGTCGAACCGTCGGCTCCAACGTCGTTCTGCTCCCCTGCAAGGCCGCATCCAACGAGCGCGAACGACAGCCATGCGCATGAAAGCAAGCGCATCATCGTCGCCTCCCGTTCCACGCTGCAAAGATGAACATGGACAGGAGCAGCAGCGGCGAGCGACCACGTCCCATCGAACATCCACGCTCCGCCGGCTCCTCGCGCGGGTCCTCCGTCGAGGTTTCGGTGCCTCCCTCGCTCGTCCCCCCTGTGCTCGAGGTCGACGAGTCCGATGACGCTCCCTCTCCGTCTGCGGAGCTGCCCGCAGGTGGCCAGTCGCTGGTGTCCCCCTCGCTCTCGCACGGGCCGGGCGCGGCGACATCGACCCCCGCGCACATCGTTGCTTCGCACTCGTTGAGGTATGTCAGACCATCGACGCCGCACACGAGGTCTCGTTCTGAAGGGCAGCCACAGTAGGTAGGCTGCACGAACGCCGCCTCTTCCAAGGAGATGCCGTTCTCGACCAGCCACGCACCCAATCCCTCCGTGCGCATGTCGGCCAGGTAGGCAGTGTTCTCGCGGGCCGCGACCGCGCCGGCGAGTTCCTGTTCGCCGGACGCCCAGACCAGCTGGGCCATCGCGCACCGCGTCCCTCGATCATCGATCCAGATCGGCATGCGCCCGCCGTCCACCCTCGGGTTGACGGGGAACTCCCCCCGCTCGCGGTACGCATGCAAAGCCTGGATGGCACGCCCACGCCTCGTCCTTTGTACTGCGTCGAGTCTCGATGCGTCGGCCTCCAAGAGCATCACCTCTGCCCGCTCAAGGTGGGCCGCGATGCGAGTACGGTCCGCCTCGAGCGCAGAGACGACGTCGACGCCGTTCGCCGGCCCCGCCCAAATCATCGCCACCAGTGCCAAGGACATCGTGCTCCAGCGTCCAGCGTCCCGAGCCAGCGGTCAAGCTCGCGGACGCTCGCCCGGCGATGCGTTTTTGGGACTCCGGAAGGACCTGCGCTATTCGGCCGCGCGGCAGTCTTCGATGGCCGCTCGCATCTCTTCGGCGTCTTCGCCCGCGCTGGTCAGGAACTGAGCCTTCACCGCATCCCACGCCAGGTTGCGCGCGTCGTCGGCGAACGTCTCGAAGAACGGGTCGTCGTAGCCGATCTCGAAGCCGCAGACCTCGGGGCCGACGTCGCCGCGGGCCTCGATCAACATCAGCCGCGCCAAGAAGTAGCGGAAGGTCATCGCCTGGAAGCCGTCGACGCCGATCTCGATATCGCCCAGCTCGGAGCCCCAGCTGTTGCGGAACAGGATCATGCCGCCCTCCGCAACGACGCGCTGACCCAATGCGGACTCGGTACGAACCTCCGCGACCCACTCCGCGTCGCCGCTGGCGCGCGCCGTTTGAATCATCCACCCGTAGTCGGGCTCCATCTGGTCCGCGAACGCATCGAACATCGAGGGTCCTTCGAGCAGCCCCACGGACTGCTCATCGGGATCACCGAGCTTGTCGGCCGTGATGTACCCGACCGCGGTCACGGCGTGACCCGCCCCGAGGTAGCTTTGCGAATGCCACAGCGGTGACGATTTGTTCTCCAGCAGGTACGGCGTGTCCACGCCTACGAACACCGCCTCCTGGTGGTCGAGCGAGTGCAGCACCGTCGCGAGCTTGCTTAGACGTGCGTTGAGCGTGGTCTGCCAGCCATCGACGTACCCGAGCAGGCTGGAGCAGTCGTCTTCGCGCTCGACGAACTCGGGCAGGTCGGTCTGGCACGCGTAGTAATCAGCCGGATCGTGATCGAAACAGGCGCCGAGGAACTCACGCGGCGTGACGTCGAACGTGACCTCCGACGCGCGGTCGGAGAAGCACGGCAGCAGCAAAATCGATCCGTCGGTCAGCCGCACCTCGACCTCGGGCACGATGGCGCCCTCCATCAGCTCGGCCTGAACCGGCAGCGTGATGGGATGCTTGCCCACCTGTGGAAGCGCCCCAAGGGCGTCGTCGGCCGTGAGCACCTCGAAGCGTTCGCGCGAGTTGGCGTCGGTCTGCGCGACGGCAACATCGATCGTGATGGCGCCGTCATCTTCGATGCCTTGCGCGAGGTCCTGCGAGAAGCGGTGGGCGTTCTGCAGCACCGCGTCGTAGGGGTATGCCGCCTCCGGCATCACGCCGAAGTTCTCGAGGATTTCGGGGAAGGTGACGATCACGTCAGGCTCGTCCCCCATGTTCCCGGTCGCCATGAAGTTGGCGTAGAGCTGGTACCGCTCCGAGAGGTCGACCAAGATGCCGCGCTCGGCCGCGAGCTGCGTCTCAAGCATGCCGATGAAACTGTGGCTCGCACACGAGGCGATGGTTCCTTGGTCGCGCGCGTCGCCCGACGAGAAGTCGACGTTCAGCGGCGTCAGCTGCCCCAGCGCCACGAGACAGGCCCCGTCGGTCTCGTTGCACCACCGCGGCGCCTCCTCGTAGGCCGCGAAGCGAAGTCCCTCCTCGCCGTCCGCATCGTCCGCCTTTCCGCCCGGCGAGCTGTCCTCGGCCGGCTCCTCGACGCTCGCCGGCGCACATGCCGCAAGCGTGAGCGTAAGAAGAAAAAGTCCCTGGAATTGCTTGGCTTTGGTCATCCTGGCGAGGGGCTTCGCGCCCGCATTCACCGGGTAGAGCCGCGACCACGCACCAAGTCGCACATGTGGGCAAAAAAAGTGCTCAGCTCGCGAGGAACGTGGCCATCACGCTCTGAAAGCTGCTGCGGATGTTTCGCAGCAGGCTGTCGACCTGCGCCGAGTCGAGCCCGTGCGCGCCCTTGATACGGGTCCGAACCGCATCCGCGAGCATCCGGCGCGCGCGCTCGAGACGGCGCGAGGCGGTGGCCCGATGAACGCCGAGCAGCTGCGCAAGTTCGTCGATGACCAATCCGTCGCAGATGTGAAGCTTCAGCAGCACGCGGTGCGCGGGGTCGATCTCGGCGACCGATGCCTGCAGCGCGGCCGTGAGGATCGCTTTGGCCTCAGCGCGTTCCGCAACGCCGGGCACGTCGAGCTGGTCCACCAGCGCATCACCGAGTGCGTCGAGCTCATCGCTGCTCCGGCTCCGACGCGCCCGCGCCCGGGACACCGCGCGTGCGAGCGTGACCGAAACCCATCCCTGCAATGAACCTCGCCCCCGATAGCGTCGCAGCAGGGGCTCGACCTCGGCGACGAGGCGAAGTCGCAGCGTCTGGGCCTCGTCTTCGATCGTGGGGTCGTCGCCGAACCGTCGTCGCATCGCGTCGATCCGGGGCCCGAACACGTCACGCTCGAACACCTGCAGCGCCCGTGCGCACCCGGAAGCCGTCGCGAACGCGAGCCACAGGTCGGACAGAGCCAGGTCGCTCAAGCGCGCGGGATCGCCGTCGCACAGGGCACCAAGGTGCGCCAGAAACGATGCGTCGTCCGCTTCGAGTTCGGGGTGCTCGGCCTGCGCGTCGCGCATCGCCTCCAAGACCCCGGCACCCACCGAACGATCGTCGATTCCGGCGAAGAGCGCGGCAGCACGGGCGGGCGACACCGCGCCGTCATACCATCCCTCGCGCACCGTGACCGTCGACGACGACACGCAGCTGAGCGACGACGAGATCGTCGCGCTCCTCGACGGGACCGCCTCGATCGACGACCACCTCGACCGACTCGACCGCTGCGACCAAAGCCGCGAGCTCTTGGCGCTCGCGCGCGCCCTCGGTCCCTCGCGCCCCTCGAACACCTTCGAGATCGGACGCTACGAGGTTCGCGAGCTGCTCGGCGAAGGCGGCATGGGCGTGGTCTACCGCGCGTGGGACCCCGACATTCATCGCGAGGTCGCACTCAAGGTCTGGGCGTCCACGTCCGCACCCACGCGCGAGAGGCTTCTCCACGAGGCGCGCGTGATGGGACGCCTGAGTCACCCGGGCCTCGCAACGATTCTGGACGCAGGACACGACGAGCGCTTCGGCACCTTCCTCGCGGTCGCGCTGGTCGAGGGAGAGACGCTCCGGCGATGGGCGCGTGGACCGACGACCGCCGAAGCGCGCCTGTCGGTGCTGCTTCAAGTCGCCGAGGCCGTCGCGGTGGCGCACGACGCTGGCGTTGCCCATGGGGACCTCAAGCCCGAGAACGTCCTGGTCCGGCCCTCGGGAGCCGCCGTCGTGGCGGACTTTGGACTCGCGCTGCTCGACGGCGCGGGTCCGCGGGGCGGGACGCGCGGCTACGTCGCGCCCGAACAGCTCGAGCGCGGCGCGTCGGCGAAAGCCGACCAGTACGCCTTCTGCACGATGGCGCGCGGCCTGGAGCTGCCGCGCCGCTTCGACTCGATTTGGCTCCGCGGCGTGCAGGCCGAGCCGCATGCGCGCTGGCCCGACATGCACGCCCTCCGCGACGCGGTCCTCCAGCGACGCGCACGCGGGCCACGCATCCTCCTCGGCGCAGGCGCGGCTGTTGCTGCGCTCGCGCTCGGTGGCGTTGCAGCGCGGGACGACGCCGAAGCCTGTCCGCTTCAGCCCGAGGCGGTCTCCAGTCGCTGGTCGTCGCTGAGGGCCGCGAGCGCTTTGGATGCGCGCAGCGTGGCGTCGCTGGACGACTATGTCACGCGCTGGGTCGAGGCCGCGCAGCACTCCTGCGAGACCGAGGTGGGGCAGCCTTGCTTGCTGCGCGCACGGGTCGAGCTGAGCCCACTTCTCGAGCAGCTCGAGTCCGCGGCCGCCGTCGACGTGGTGCCGTGGGTCGCGTCTCTCTCACAGCCGCACGCATGCTTCGACGTCGCCTCCACGCCTGCCCCCTCCTCTGGCCTGGCCGAGGCTCGCGCGCTCCGACTGCAGGGCAACCCGCGTGAGGCCGCACGCGTCGCCGGCCGCATCGCGGTTCGCACCGATGATCCGGAACTGGCGGCAGAAGCCGAGCTCTTGCGAGGGAAAGCTCTGGCAGGAATCGACGAAGACGCCGCCCTCGACAGCCTCTGGCGAGCCAGCGTTGCGGCGACGTCCACCCACCGCCCCGACCTCGAAGCCGAGAGCCTGCTCGGTCTCGCCATGGTCGAGGCCCGCCTTCCGCGACGTACCCAAGATGCAGCCCGGCTGCTCGAACGCGCCGAGGGACTCATCGCGCGTCACACTCTTCCGCTGCGGCCACCGCTGGCCTACATGAAAGGCGTCGTCGCAAGCGCACAGGGAGATCGGACGGGCGCGCTCGATGCCTTCGCACGAGCCGACGCCCTGGCACATCAAGAGCTCCCCTCGGGTCACCCCTTCCGCCTGCAGTACGCGCTCGAGCACGCGACCGCCCTGGCCCGGCTGAGCCGATACAACGCTGCCATACGTCGCCTCGAGACACTCCGCGAGCATGCCCACACTGCGTTGGGCCCGGCTCACCCCCGAACCGCCGCCATCGATGCGGAACTCGGCTCACAACTCGCCAATGCGGGCCGCTTGGCAGACGCACAGCTGCAGCTCGAGTCGGCGCTGACTCGACTGGAGACCGCGCTCGGCTCCGACGCTGCCCTGGTGCTCGACAACCGTCGCAACCTTGCAATCGTGCTCGAAGAGCTCGAGCAATACGAAGATGCACAGGCGATCTTTTTGTCGCTGCACGACGACAACGACCGCGTCGGCCGACGCGGGCCTGCCTTCGCTGCGCTGTGCTCGGCCGGCGACGTCGACTTTGAAACAAACGCCGACGAGAGCGCGCGAGAGCGCTACGCCAAGGCGATCGACTACGCACGACGCCATGACCTTCGCGACATCGGTGGCTGCGTGGCGCGGCTGGGTGCAGCGCAGGCTGCCCTCGGCCTCGACGAAGCTCGTGCCACGCTTCAGCAGGCCGTCACGTTGACCGACGGCCCCGGCGCGGACCCGCTCGACGCCTCGTTCGCGCGGTTCGAGCTCGCTCGCATCGTCGACGACCAAAACGACGCGCGCACCCTCGCCCTTCGTGCGCTGGACGTTCTCCCCGACGAGGGCGCCGTCGCCAAGCGCCGACGCGACGACATCAACCGCTGGCTCGAGCGCTAGAACGGTTTGAAGCCGTCGGCGTAGCGGATGCGGTTGCCGTCGGCGTCGACCTCGTTGATCGATGCGGTGACGAACTCGGGCTTTTCACCCGCGATCTTCAGCGAAAGCTGCTGGAGCGCGGCCGCCGGGTCGATGGCCGCCACGACCAAGTGCGCCGCAAAGATCTGCGCTTCTCCATCCTTGGTGTTCACTTCTCGGAAGGAGTACAGCTCGTGCGGGAGTTCATCCTCTCCAGCGTTGAGCGCCTGCAGCGTGAACGGGTCCTCGGCGTCGAAGCTGTCCACCTTGGCGCGGTAGACGATGAACACCGACGGGCTCGGCGTCTCGAAGAACCGCAGAGGCGCCGTGGGGTCCAGGCCTACGATGAGCCCCTTGTCGCACGGCGCGTACATCACCGCGCCCGCACTCGGCGCGGAGAGGACGCGGCTTCCCGCTTCGCCGTAGATGAAGCGGGCGACGTCGTCGGTGAGCTCCAGGACGGGCTCCAGTCGCCGCGGCGGCGTCGTGGCCAGCACGGCCGTCCCTGCATCGCACCGGGTCTTGATGCTGCTGCTGGTCTTTCCGTCGCCGTCGATGTCCAGCGCGATCCCGGAGCCGAGCAGGTCCGACTCCTCGAGCGTCACGGCGGGCGTGCCGACGATGACGCGAGGCTCGGCCGTGTACGTCACCGTGCCTGTCTGCGCCTTCTTCCGCTCGGCGCGCACGACCGTCAGCTCCGCGAGGTGGACCGACTCGCTTCGCGTCTGAATGAGGACCTGGCCGTAGGCGTGCCCCGGACTCGCGACGGTGAGGTCGTCGAGCGAGGGCGAAGGCGGCTCGCCGTGCCCGACCGGCATCTTCGCCGGTTCCTTGGCCTCGTCTTCGGGCCGCACGACGCGGACGGTCGCGTCCTCGCCCGCCTTCGTCTCCGCGGCCTTCGTCTCCGCCTTCTGCTCCTGAGCGACGGTGGGCTTGCTCGCGGGCGTCGCGTCTTTGGAGGTGCCGCCTCCGCATCCGACGACGAAGAGACCGGCAACGAGAAGAGCGCGCGTCGACATCGGCCGGAGAGTACCGATGGACGCGCCACTCTCACAAGCTCAGCCGCTGGCTTCACTGGGCACGCTGCGCAGCACCACCGCGTCGTCGCGCTCCTGCCACCACGCGAGCAGCTCGGGCCACAGCGTCTTCTTGGCCTTCTTCGAGACCACCGCGCCCACGTGACCGCCGGGCAGGTGCAAGTGCTTGGTGTCATCGGTCCCGACGCAGTCGACCAGCTTGGCCGCGCTCTTCCACGGCACGATGTTGTCGTGGCCGAAGGTGACGGCGTGCACCGGGCAGCGCACGTTGCTCAGCTTCACCCGATGCCCGCTGAGCGTGAACGCGTCATGGATGAGCGCGTTGTCGCGATAAAGCCGCTGGATGTACCGCTCGTAGCAGGCGCCAGGGAACGACACGTTGTCGTTACCCCACCGCTCGATCGCCAAGAAGCCGTCGAGGAACTCGTCGTTCCACGCGCGGTCGACCAGCGTGGCTGCCTTCGAGAGCATCATCGTCGGCCGCAGCATGTAGAACGCGGCCTGCATCAGCGGCCACGGCACCAGACCCGTGGCGCTGACGAGCGCGTCGAGGTCGAAGCTCTTGGTGTTGGTCCACTTCGAGAGCGGACCGTCGTCGTGAAAGTCGACCGGGGCCGCCAGCACGGTCAGCGTGGCGATGCGCTCGGGCCGGACGGCGGCATGAATCGCGGTGAGCGTGCCGCCGAGGCAGTAGCCGAGCACGTGGACCGAGGAGCTGCCCGAGCGCTTGGCCGCGACCCGGAACGCGCGACGCAAGATGCGGTCGGCGACGTCGTCGAACGTGACGTAGCGGTCTTCGTCGGTCGGCGTGCCCCAGTCGATGATGTAGACGTCGCGCCCCTGGTCGACGAGGTACTCGACGAAGCTCTTCTGCGGCATCAGGTCAAGCACGTAGTGCCGGTTGATGAGGGAGGGCACCAGCACGATCGGCTTGCCCGGCGCGAGCCCGTCAGGACGCGCCCGATAGCGCAGCAGCGACCACTTGTTCTCGCGATGCACCACGTCGGCCGGCGTCAGCCCGACCTGGGGCAGCCCGCGCTTGGCGCGACGGGCCAGGTTGAGCATGCCCTTCATGCGTAGAGCCCCTCGAATGCGGCGTCGAAGGCCGCGTACACGTGCTTGCGACGAACCTTCAGCGTGCTGGTAAGCAGGCCGTCGGCGACGGTCAGCGGCCGCTCCATCACGCGGAAGCGCTTGATCTGCTCGAAGCGCGCCAGCTTGGCGTTGGCTGCGTCGACGGCCGTCTGCACGAGGGCATCTCGCGCCGCGACGTCATCCGCGGCAGCGCCCGAGGCCGCGAGCCGCTCCGCCAGCACCTCGGCCTCGAGCCATACGCCCGCCACGAGGTACTTGCGGCCGTCACCGTAGACGACGACGTGGGCGAACAGCGGGTCGCTCGAGAACAGCCGTTCGATGTTGCCCGGCGGCACGTTCTTGCCGCCCGCGGTCACCAGGATCTCCTTCTTGCGATCGATGATCTGCAGGAAGCCGTCGTCGGTCCATCGCCCGATGTCGCCGGTCTTGAACCAGCCCTCGTCGTCGAATGCGCCGGCCGTTGCCGCGGCGTCCTTGTGGTAGCCGCCGAATACGCTGGGACCGCGCGCGAGGATCTCCCCGTCGTCGGCGAGCTTGAGCTCGACCGACGGCAGCGGCTTGCCCACCGAGTCGAAGCGGAAGTCGCCCGGACGGTTGAGCGTGAGCGTGGGGGAGCACTCGGTCAGCCCGTAGCCCTCGAGAATGGTGACCCCGCAGCGCGCGTAGTGTTCTTTGACGGCGATGCTCAGCCCCGCGCCGCCGGAGAGGCAGAACTGAAGGCGACCGCCGGTCGCCGCGTCGAAGGCCTGCTTGGCCGCCGCGTCGTCCGCCTCGCCAATGGAACTGCCCGCGAGCTTCTCCCAGTACGCCGGCACGCTCATGAACACCGTGGGGCGAACCTGCGGCACCACGTCCATCACCTCCTTGGGCCCGCACAGGTAGGTGGTGAACCCGAGGTTGTTGCCCAGGCACGCCTCGCCAAAGCCGAAGATGTGGCTCATCGGCAGCCAGAGCACGTCGACGCCGTGCTCGGGCAGGCCGGGGCCGTTGTTCTCGATCCAGTCGCGCGCGTTGACGCCGATGTTCTGGTGCGTGAGCGGCACGCCCTTGGGGGCGCCGGTCGTGCCTGACGTGTAGAGCATGAGCGCGGGGTCTTCGAGCTTCAGCCCCGCCACGCGCTGCTCGACCACGGTCGCGTCGGCCTTCAGCACAGCCGTGCCCTCGGCGCGAAGCTGGGACACGTGCACGAAGCGTCGCTCGACCCACGCCGCCGTGGGTCCGCGTTCGCCATCGTCGGTCATGGCGTCGAGCACGGCCGAGACCGAGGTCTCGTCGAGCACGACAATCGTGTCCACCCGCTCGAGGGCTTCCCACGCCCGCAGCACGCGGCGCACCAGCGCCTCGCCGCCCACGAACAACGCCCGCGCGTCGCTGTGGTCGAGCACGTACGAGGCCTGTTCCGCGGTGCTCGCGGGGTAGACCGGCACCACCACCAGGCCAGCCGCCTGCGCGCCCAGGGCCGACTCGATCCAGCCGGTGCAGTTGCCCGAGAAGATCGCGACGCGCTCGGTCGCCGCCAGCCCGCGATGCGCCAGCGCTGCCGCCGTTTGCCGAACCGCGTCCGCGTGCTCGCCCCAGGTCAGCGGCTTCCAGCCGCCATCGCCCGTGGGCAGCATGTAGCGAGGCTGCGCAGACCGCTGGGCAGCCTGGTCGAACAAGATGGCCGGTGCCGGCCGAACCTGAAGATGCGCCGAGACGTCCATCAGTGAACCGTCCGCGCGTCTTCGAGTTGCTCTTCGAGGTCGAGGATGCGGCTCTCGAGCTGGTTGAGCATGTGCAGCGCCCGCTCCTGGTCCTGCTTGGTCGGCAGCCCGAGCGAGCTCCACCACGCGGCCGTGGCCTTGTCGCTCATCGCCTTGAGCTTCATCGTCGTGCTGAGCGCGAAGCCCATCGGCTCGAGCACGGATGCGCTGCGCAGGAACGGGTCCAGCATCTGCGCGGTGGTGTTTTCCCAGGCGTCGAAGGCGGTCTTCCAGGTTTTCCAGACGTTCATGGCGGGTCCTTTACGGGGTGGGCGAATCAAAGGCCGAGGCGGCGCACTTCGGCGGCCTCGGTGAAGGTGGGGTCGGGTTCGTCGCGCTGGCTGGTGGCCCGCGCGATCTCGCCGAAGCATTCGAAGAAGTAGCTGACCTGGCGGACGGACGTGACGTCGCCGAGCGCAGGCTCGACGGTCAGCTGGATCTGCACTTGGTGCGCCTGCGTGAAGGTGAGCGTGGGCAGGCGGAGCTCGCCGACGGCGGCGACCCGCACCTCGTAGGTATCGCGCGCCGCGTAGGGAATACCGTTGAACACCGCGTCTTCGATGTTGGCCGAGGCGGTGTACGAGGTGCCCGTTTCGATCGGAAAGCGGATGAGCGGGATCGGCTCGTCGTAGACCAGCAGCGTTTGTCCCGTGGCGGGGTTCTCTTCGCGCGAGGCCACGCCGAGCAGGTACAGCGCCTCGTCGTCCTGCCGCGAGATGGTCTCGGTGCTGCCGCCGTCGTCGAACGGCGCGATGAAGGCATCGGGCGGGAACGCGTCGGCGTACCAGCGCTCGTCGATCGTGGAGGTGCTCAGCCGCGCGAGTTGGTCGTCGGCGTCGTCGATCGACCAGTCCCACAGCCGCACGTCGGCATCGCCCTCGCCGCGGGTGTCGACGCTGCGGATCTCGCCCGGGGGCGAGACGAGGTAGGTGACCTCGGCGCCGAGCACCAGCGGGAGCTCGTCGGCTTCGATGATGCCGTCGAGGTTCGGGATGCAGTCCAGCGGCACCTCGTCTTCGCCCTCGTAGGGCGTGCGATCCGGCGGCAGGGTTCCGTTGCCGTCGCACGCGACGAGGGCCAGCGCGGCCATGACGATGAAGCGATGCATGGGACCTCCTAGAAGTTGAACTGCAGCCGTACCCGATAGAGCTGGGCGGGCTTGGCCGAGACGCCGGCGGCGCGGTTGTCGAGGCCTGCGAGCGGCAGCAGCACTGCGGGCTCGAAGGCAGCCTCGAGGTTGAAGGCGGTGCGGTAGACGATCGAGGGATCGATCTCGACGCCCAGCGGACGCGCCTGCCCGGGCGTGGACGTGGGCTCGACCGCGGCCGAGAACACGCCGGCCAGACGCAGGTCGAGTCGCCCGGTCGCGCCTGCCCACGCCACGTAGTCGACGTGCGGCCGCACGTACGTGGCGTCGGTGACGGTGCCGATGATTTCGCGGAAGAGGATGCGGTCGATGCGGTAGTCGGGATGGAACCGGAAGTTGTTGACCGCGTTGTCGTAGGGCGGGTTCGCCTGCGCGCCCTCGAGGTCGCCCGGCTGCGGTACCTCGCCGCTGATCGGCGGGTACGCCCCAAAGCCCGGCGCACGGTCGCCGCTGGCGAAGCCCAGGTCCACGCCAGCGCTCCACCGACCATCGACCCGGCCCACGTCGCTCTCGAGCGCAAAGCCGCCCTGGTTGGACGAGGCTGGCCGCGGCAGCTCGACGCCGGGAATGAGCGAGGGCTGCCCCACGCGCGCCCACAGGTACGCGGCCTCGGCTTCGACGCGAAACCACGTGCCGGACAGGCGCATCCACGCGTCGGTCGCGGCGGCCTGGTAGTCGCGAATCATGAGCTGGCCGCGGTCGAGCGCGGGCTGCTCGCTCGCCAGCGGCAGGTAGGTGCTGGGTACGTCGGCCCGCTGCCAGCGATACGACCCGTACGCACCGTACTCGAACGTGAGCCGGCCACCGCGACGCCGTCGGGCGAGCGAGTTCGGCGAGCGGCTGCGCAAGATGGCCGCCGTGACCGAGTGCACCGCGGCCAGCGGCGCGACGTCGATGACACGCGTCTGGGTTCGGTCGGGCACGAAGGGACCCGTCGCGGAGAAGTCGTAGGCCACGGCAAACACGTGGCCGACCGCGGGCAGGGCGAACGCGATGCGGTCCGACGCGTCGCTGCTGTCGCAGCCCGAGCAGTCGCCGCTGTTGGCCAGCATGCCCAGCCCCCAGTGGTTGCCCATGCGGCCCACGGCAAGCACGCCAAGTGGGGTGAGCAGCTGGGTGTACGCGCGCTTGACCCGGACCGCGTTCACGCCCGAACCCTGCGACGTGGTGGCCGAGGGAATGCCGACCGGGTTGGAGCCCAGCGAGACGTTGTCGAGCACGTCGAAGCGCACGGTGAACTGCGCCCAGCCGCGCGGCGCAAACACGGACGCGTCGGTCCGCAGGCGCATGTCGGCGCGGGTGAGAAGCTGGCGCCGCGGGTTGCCCAGCGGAAGCGGGTACAGAAGCTGCCCGCTCGGCGTTGGCCCGTGGTCGAGATCGTAGTTGTGCTGCAGCTCGCCGCGCGTTCGGGCGTAGCCGGAGAGCTCCCACACCTTGGCGCGCCGCTGACCGAGCGCATCGCCGTAGTTGCCCAAGCCCTGCGTGTCGTCGCTGGGCGCGGGCGCAAGAGCCAGCGACAGTCCCAGGGCCGCACCCAGCATCACAGCGCCACCTCCGGCGCTGGCTCCGGTTGTGGTTTTGGCTGCGGCTGGGGTGTGGGCGCGGCCTCGGGCGCGGGCACCTCGGTCGCCAAGAACGACACCAGCGCACGCGTCGACGCCTCGGCGGCCTCCCGCATGGGGAAGTGACCGCAGCGCGGGTACACCTTCAGCTCCGCGTTGGGCAGCGTCGAGACCAGGCGCTCCCCGTCTTCGAGCAGGGTGATCCCATCCTCGCGCCCCCACAGCAGCAGCACGGGCTGCTCGATCTGCCCGTAGCGCGTCTGGACGTCGGCGTACCGCTGCCCACGGACGGCCGCCAGCGCAGCCGCCGACGTGCCCGGCTGATGCTGCGCAACTTCGATGCGCTCGACATAGTCCTGCGTGATGAGCGAGGTGTCGTAGTAGGCGAGGTCGATCTTCTCGTCAGACCGCTCTTGGTAGAACAGCCTGAAGAGCATCTCTCCCAGGCCCTTCGCGCGCGCCCAGACGAACAGCGGCGGAAGCTGCTCCTCGAACACCCACGCGTCGTACAGCGCGATGCGCTCGATGCGTTCGGGATGCGCCAGCGCCATCGCCAGCACCACCGACGAGCCCCACGAGTGCCCGACGATCGCGGCCTTGTCGATGCCGCGCTGGTCCATCAGCGCGAACACCAGCTCGGCCTGTGCCGCGGGCGAGTAGTCGCCTTCGGGGCGATCGGTCCAGCCGAAGCCCTTGAGGTCCAGCGCCACGACGCGGTGGCCATCGGCCTGCAGCGCCTCCATCACCCCGGTCCAGGTGTCGAGCGAGCTGGCAAAGCCGTGCACCAGCACCACGGGTGCGCCCTGCCCTTCGTCGACGAACCGCACGCGGGCGTCGTCGACGGTGGCGAACGTGGCGTCGGCAGGCTCGCCCGGCAGCGGGCCCTCGTGAAAATGCAGGCACCCACCAAGCAGAACCGCCGCCGCAGCGGCGAGGCGCTTCACGGGTCGATCCTCCGCAGCTCGGCGACCTGCGTGAACTCGACGCCGTCTTCGTTGTCGCGCGAGCGGACCGTCCCGACGGTGCCCACGCACTCGCTGATGAACGAATAGCTGCGGATCACGGTCGGCACGATGCCCAGGGTCCGCGTGAGCACGGCGCCGACGCGCAGCACGGCGTAGTCCCCGAACGGGGTGCGCAGCGTGCCCTGGCCGCTGACGCTGTTCTCGTACTGCTCGGTGTAGACGCTCGGCACGCCCAGCGCGACGCCCGTGACGGTCGACTCCGACGACCACGCCTTGCCCTCAACGAGCGGAAAGCTGAGCACCGTGGCGGGCGGATCGTAGACCAGCTCGGTCCGCGTGGCGCCGCCGGTTGGGGACACCACCCCCAGCAGCACGAGCGCGCTGTCGGTCGCCTGAAACACGCCGAGAAGGTCGTCACCATCGGTCAGACGCGTGGCGTACGTGGCCGCCGGAAACGCGGGCTCGAACCACTGCCCCTGCACCGAAAGAAACTCGCCGCTGCTGGTCTGGTCGCCGGGGAACGCGACCGAGAGATCCCAAACCGTCTCGCCGTCGAGAACCGTGCCCGCGGTGTCGAACGTGACGGCCTGGGCGGCGAGGAAGTTGACCTGCAGTCCCGGGTCGAAGAACAGCTCGGGTCGCTCGATCAAGCCGTCGGCGTTCGGCGGCATGCAGTTGGCGGGCCCCGGCCCGGTCTCGTCGGCACCCTCGGTGGTCTCGTCACCCGAGCCCTCGGCGCTCGCCACCGTCGTGCCGGTGCTCCCGGGCTCGGTGGTGCTCGACGAACCCGCCCCGCCGGTCGACCCGTCGTCGGGCGGCACGCAGCTCCCATCGGCGTTGCACTGACCCGACGGGCAGTCGGCCCCCACGACGCAGGCCGAGGCACCGTCCGCGCATCCGGGCGCCGCCAGTACCAGGAGCGCCCCACCGATCATGCTGCACCGCAACATTGCGAGACGGGAGACTAGCGGCGGCGCTGTGACCCCGTCAAGGGCCGCTCTCGGGATCGTAGCGCACAAGCACGTCAGTTGACCGATTCTCGCAGCCAATGGGATATTGCGCTGCACACAGGCGGACCGGCGCGTGACGCTCATCAAGAAGTACAGCAACCGACGGCTCTACGACACCGGCCTCAGCCGGTACATCACCCTCGACGAGCTCGCGGGCAAGATCCGAGACGGCGAGGAGATTCGGGTGGTCGACGCCAAGTCCGGCGACGACCTCACCCAGGTCACGCTCACCCAGCTCATTCTCGAGAGCCCCACGGCCAAGCTGCTGCCCGTGGGCCTGCTGCATCGGCTGCTCCGCATGCAGGACGACGCGCTGGCGGAGTTCTTCTCCAGCTACGTCACGTGGGCGCTGGACCTGTATTTGGCGGCCAAGAGCAGCGGCCAGACCCTCAGCTCGATGATGCCGTTCGGTGGCGCGCCGTGGGGCAACGCCAATCCATTCGCACGAATGTTCTCCGGCGCCCCGTTCTGGCCGGGCGGTGGCCAAGCGCCGCCCCAGCCACCGGCGCCCGAGAGCGCCCCGGCCCCCGCGCCCGAGCCCGCGTCGGCCCCCTCGAGCGAGGACCTGCAGGCGCTGCGCGCGGAACTCGAGGAGCTCAAGCGCTCGATCCGGGGCGACAGCTGATTTTGTGCAGCGCACAAAAATTGTATTGACACCGTCCACGCGCGTCGCTACCTCTACGCGCATGGAAACGCAGAAGCCGTCCACGGACGCGCCGGGTACCGGTTCGTCTGCCCACGCCGCAAATGCTGCACCGCATGATTTCTTTGCGCAGGCGCAGCAGTTCTGGGGTCCGTTCACCAAGTCGATGACCGACACGATGACCGAGACCATGCACGAGCAGCGTGCCCTCATGGAGCGCGGCCTCGAAGATCTCACCAAGGCGCAAGACGCCAACCTGCGCCGCGCCAAGGAAGCCACCGACGAAATGACCGACATGGTCAAGACGTCGATGAGCTACGGCAGCCAGTTCACCCACGAGTGGATGAACCTGGGCCTCTCCGCAGCCCGCCGCACCTTCGAAGCCTTCTCCACCAACCGCTAGCAGCCTGTGGTGCAACTCCGCGTGTCGGATCGCGCCGCTTTTTCGGCGGAGGCAAGGAGCCGAAACGCAGGAATAGTGGGCCTATTCCAAGCTTTCGGCGACGCCGCCTCCGTCGAAAAGGGCAAGCGAGGCGGCGCGCGGAGTTGGACCACGGGCTGCTAGCCCTCCGCGCCGCTCCGCCGCCTGTTCGGTGGAGCGGCGCGTCTTCATTTCGGGAGCGACCATGAAACTCGATCAGCTCAAGATCATCATCACCGGTGCCGGCCGCGGCATGGGTGCCCACTTCGCCACCCAGCTCGCCGAAGCAGGCGCCAAGGTGGCCGCCGGCGATGTCGATGTCGACGGCCTCGAAGCCCTGCCCGGCAACATTGCCAAGCGCCGCCTCGACGTCACCAACGAGGCCGAGTGCGATGCGTTCGTCGCATGGGCGCAAGAGGAACTCGGCGGCGTCAACGGACTGGTCAACAACGCCGGCATCATTCGAGACGCGCTGCTGGCGAAGCGAAGCCGCTCCACCGGCGAACTCCAGAGCCTGAGCACCGAGCACTGGAACGCAGTCCTCGCCGTCAACCTGACGGGCGCGATGTTCATGACCCGCGCCTTCGCCCTCAACGCGCTGCAGCACGAGGTCGGCCCCGGAGTGGTGGTGAACATCTCCAGCATTTCGCGGCACGGCAGCCGCGGGCAGAGCAACTACGTCGCGACCAAGGCTGCGCTCGCCGCCAACACCGTGACCTGGGCCCGCGAGTTTGCCCGCATGAACATCCGCGTGGGTGCCGTCGCACCGGGCATGATCGAAACGCCGATGACCCAGGGCATGAACCAGAAGGCCCGGGACGCCCTCGTTGCGGGAATCCCCGTGGGCCGGATCGGGACGCCCCAGGACATCTGGCACGCCGTTCGCTTCGTCCTCGAGTGCGATTACTTCAACGCGCGCACGATCGACGTCGACGGCGGCGCCTCGATGGGCTGACAGTCCAGGTAGACTCGGCGGCGTGGACGAACCCACGCCGCTGCGCCTCCATGGGGGGACGGTCCCGTGCCCCGCCGCGGTTTCGCTTCGGAGGGCGGGCCGTCATGAGGCATAACTGCGCCGCGTATCTCGACGGGCTGCCGAACGGGTTCGACTCCTTCCCGGAAGCGCAGGGCCTCTTCGACGCGTTCACGCCCATGCTCGCGCGTCTCGACCTCGACGCGGTCGACGCCCGGCTGCGCCAAGCCCTCGAGGCGCAGGAGCGACGCCGCGCGCCGTGGGTCCCCGAGGCGCTCAATACCGCGATCGTTCTCGCGACCGCCGACGACGCGGCAGACGACGACGTGTTCTTGGCGTCGGTCCTCGACCGCAACCTGGAACTCTACAAGCGCCCCGTGTACCGCGCGCTCATGTTCGTGCTTTCGCCAACGCTCGCGTTGATGGGTGCACCGCGACGCTGGAGCGCATTTCACCGCGGGACGACGCTGGACGTTGGCGCGTGGAAGCCCGTCGGCGACCGGAACACGGCCACGCTGCGCCTCGAGCACCCCGCAGGTCTGTTCCCGCCGTTGATCCACCGAGCATACGCCGAGGCGTTCCGGGCGGCTGGCGTCGTCACCCGTGCCGACGACGTGACGATTGCGTGCGACTCGACGGCGAGCTCCGCGACGTTCGAGGTGAGCTATCGGCGCTGAAAAAATGCGCCGCAGAGGCAACACGCGGCCGCCGAGCGTCACCCATGCGGTATGGAGGGACTGGGGATGACGATGCGCTCGCAACTGTTGGGGTTTGCCGGCGTGCTGCTGATGCTGAGCGGCGCGTGTGATGACGAGGGCGGTGGCGCTCGACCAACGGGCACCGCGACCGCCACGGTGGCCGGCTGCACGGCCGACTGCGACGACGGCTCCTCCAGCGGCGGTGATGGGACCGGCGGCGGCGACTCGGACGTGACGACCGGCCGCGGCGACGGCGACGGCGACGACGGCGACGAAGGGCCGGGAACCAGCGATCCCACCGACGCCGGCGAGACGTGTGGCGACGGGATCGTGCAAACCGGCGAGGCCTGCGACGGCGACGACCTCGACGGTCGAAGCTGCGTCACCGAAGGCTTCAGCGGCGGCACGCTCGGCTGCTTCTCCGACTGCTCGCTCAACACTGCCGCATGCGACGAGTGCGGCGACAGCCAGCTCGGCGAGAGCGAGCCCTGCGACGGCCTGCTGCTCGACAACCAGAGCTGCGAGAGCTTGGGCTTCGACGGAGGCGACCTCAGCTGCAGCGGCTGCGACTTCGACACCTCGAGCTGCTACCAGTGCGGCGACGGGCAGATCGGCGGACCCGAGTCGTGCGACGGCGTGAACCTGGGCGGCGCAACTTGTGAGTCGGTCGGCATGGGTGGCGGTGGTTCGCTGGCGTGCGCCGCCGACTGCACCTTCGACACCGCGGGGTGTGCCGTGTGTGGCGACGGTGTGCAAAACGGCGACGAGGAGTGCGACGGCACGGACTACGACGAGCCCGACTGCGCCGCCCAAGGCTGCTTGGACTGCATCTGGCAGTGCGACGACGAGTGTGGACTCGAGCTCGTCTACTGCTGCGACGACTTCAACTTCTGCTAGCAGCTGCCAAGCTAGCAATCGAGCAGGCCGTACCGCTTGAGCTGGCGGTAGACGGTGCTGCGCGCAACGCCCAGCGCGCGCGCGGCTGCGGACACGTTGCCGCCCGCCGCCGAGAGAGCCTCGGCCAGCGCCTCACGCTGACGACTCCGCATCGTGCCGGAGGGCTCCGGCTCGATCATGACGTCGCGCCGGCCATCGGGCAGCACGAGGTCTTCCGCATCGATGCAGGCGTGCCCTCGACTGAGCACGAGCGCGTGGTGCAGCACCATCTTCAGCTCTCGCACGTTGCCCGGCCAGTCGTGCCGACGAAGACGGGCATGGGCTCGCGACGTTAGCCGTGGACGTGGCTCGACGGACTCAGCCTCGGCCAGCTGTCCGAGCAACACGTTCGCCAGCACGTCGAGGTCCCGACGCAAGCGAAGCGGCGGCAGGCTGAGCACGGCACCGTTGATGCGATAGAAGAGATCGCGTCGGAACTCGCCCTGCTCGACCAAGGCATCCAGGTCTCGGCAGGTGGCGCACAGCAGCCGAACGTTGACGTGGCGGAGCTTGGACTCGCCCACGCGGTGATAGCTCCCGCTCTCGAGGAAGCGCAGCAGCAGCACCTGAAGCGCGCGCGGCATCTCGGCGAGCTCATCGAGGAACAGAGTCCCCCCTGCCGCGGCGGCCACTTTTCCGTCTCGGCCTTTCGGGTCCGCGCCGGTGAAGGCACCGGGCGCATACCCAAACAGCTCGCTCGCCATGAGCTCGGGCGATACGGCACCGCAGTTGAGCGTCACCATCGGCGCGTTGCGACGGTCGCTGGCGTCGTGAATCGCCCGGGCGAGCAGCTCTTTGCCCGTGCCCGTCTCGGAGTTGATCAAGACCGGGAGCGTGGTCTCGGCGATGCGCGACGCGTGCACCAACACCGAGCGGAGCGCTCCATCGTTGCCCTCGAGCCGGGAGAACGCTGCGGGGAGCGTGTCGGTACGGCGTGACGCGGTGCCGCGGCCCGCCGTGCGAGGCTCGAGAAAGACCACCGCGGCCCACAGGTCGTCGCCCGCACCGAGCACCGGCTCCACGTGCAGCTGCTGATGCGGAAACGTCCGCGCGAGGCGATGGGCGATGGAGGTCGGCAGCGCGCCGTCGGACACCAGCCGCTCGAGATCCGTCCATCGCAGGCCGAGGGTCGAGCCCAAACACGCCGAAGGCCCGTCGAGCAGCGCCGTTGCAGCGCCGTTGGCCGCGCGCACCGTGCCGGGGCGCTCCACGACGAAGGCGGGCACGGCACAGCGCGCGAGCATCTGCTGAAGGACGCGCAGCGATGCAGGGCCTCGGGTCGGCCATCGCTGCAGGCGGAGACGATCCTCGAGCGCCGTCGCGGCCGAGCGTACGGCCACCCCGACGAAGTCGTCCGCCCGCTCGACCACGCCGGTCGCATCGAGAACCGCGACGACGTCGCCGGAGGGATCGCGAACCGGGCTCGCGTAGCAGACGAGCCCCTGGTTCGGCCGCGCGAAGTGAGCGTCGCCCACCACGGTGACGGGTGCTTTCTCGACCAGAGCCGTGCCGATGGCGTTCGTGCCGCGAATGGACTCGCACCAGTGGGCGCCTTCGATGAGGCGCACCTCGTCGGCCACGGCTTCGAACTGCCCTCCACCCAGACGGCGCACGACCACGCCCTCGTGGTCGGCCAGCAGCAAGGCGAAGTCACTGCGTGCGAGCTGACGGGCAAGGTCGTCGAGGACTTCGTCGCCGGCGGTCAACAGCGTACGCAGCGAGCGGCGGCGGGCGGCGAGCGAGGCTGCGCGCTCGATGCTCTCGGCGTGACCGCGCCCGGACGGGTCGACGCCCAGGTCCCGGGCTCGTTGCCAGGCGCGCGCAACGGTGTCCGATCCGGATCCCGATCCGAGCACCAGCGCACCATCCTCGACCTCCAACACCGACGTCAGTGTACCGCTCCGACCGCGCAGGCAAACCGGCCCGCAGGGTGTCGCGAAACGCGACAGGTGTCGCTGTCGCGTCGGGGAGGACACCGCGCGACACCCCGAACCGCAACTGCAGCCGGGCCGGCATGCCCGCGGGTTGGCATCGCGCTTGCTCAACAGCGCCGTGCGTCGAACGACGCGCCCGAACACCCCCACAAAGCAGGCAGATCGTGGTCTACAGCGCACCCAACACCGAAGGTTCCCTCGTCAACTTCAAGAGCCGGTACGGCAACTTCATCGGCGGCGAGTTCGTCGAACCCGTCAAAGGCAACTACTTCGAGAACATCACCCCCGTCACGGGCAAGGCGTTCTGTGAAGTTGCGCGGTCCACCGGGGACGACGTCGAGAAGGCCCTGGACGCTGCCCACGCCGCCGCGCCCGCCTGGGGCAGCACCAGCGTGGCCGAACGCGCCACCGTCCTCATGAAGCTCGCCGACCGCCTCGAGGAGAACCTCGAGCGCTTCGCCGTCGCCGAAAGCTGGGACAACGGCAAGGCGGTTCGGGAAACGCTCGCGGCCGACATGCCGCTGGCGATCGATCACTTCCGGTACTTCGCCGGCTGCATCCGCGCGCAGGAGGGCTCGATGGCCGAGCTCGATGCGAACACGGTCGCCTATCACGTGCGCGAGCCCCTGGGCGTGGTCGGGCAGATCATCCCGTGGAACTTCCCGCTGCTGATGGCCGCCTGGAAGCTCGCGCCTGCGCTGGCCGCCGGAAACACCGTGGTGATCAAGCCCGCCGAACAAACGCCGGTCTCGCTGATGATGCTGATGGAGCTGGCGGCCGACCTGCTGCCGCCGGGCGTGGTGAACGTGGTCAACGGGTTCGGCGTCGAAGCGGGCAAGCCTCTCGCGCAGAGCAGCCGCATCGCCAAGGTCGCGTTCACGGGCGAGACCACCACCGGCCGCCTGATCATGCAGTACGCGACCGAGAACATCATCCCGGTCACGCTCGAGCTCGGCGGCAAGAGCCCCAACGTGTTCTTTGCCGACGTGATGCAGGAGAAGGACGACTTCCTGCAGAAGTGCCTCGAAGGCTTTGGCATGTTCGCGCTCAATCAGGGCGAGGTGTGCACCTGCCCGTCACGCGCGCTCGTGCAGGAGGAAATCTTCGGCGCGTTCATGGAGCTGGCGGTCGAGCGGGCCAAGGCCCACGTGCCTGGTAACCCGCTGGACCCCGCCACCACGATCGGCGCGCAGGCCTCGAACGACCAGTTCGAGAAGATCCTCAGCTACCTCGACATCGGCAAGCAGGAGGGCGCCGAGGTGCTGCTGGGCGGGAGCCGGGCCGAGCTGGGCGGTGACCTCGAAGGCGGCTACTACGTGCAGCCCACGGTCTTCAAGGGCAACAACCGCATGCGCATCTTCCAGGAGGAGATCTTCGGCCCCGTCGTTTCGGTGACCTCATTCAAGGACTATGACGACGCGATCAACATCGCGAACGATACGCTCTACGGACTGGGTGCGGGCGTGTGGACCCGCGACATCAGCAAGGCGTACCGCGCCGGCCGAGCGATTCAAGCCGGCCGCGTGTGGACGAACTGCTACCACCTCTACCCCGCCCACGCCGCGTTTGGGGGCTACAAGCAGTCGGGCATCGGTCGCGAGACGCATAAGATGATGCTCAACCACTACCAGCAGGTGAAGAACCTGCTGGTCAGCTACGACCCGAAGCCGATGGGGTTCTTCTAGGTGGCAGCCTCTCGCGTCATGGCGACGGACGTTGCGCTCGTGCTCATCCGTCGCCTTCGCGACCTGCATGGTCCGTTGATGTTCCACCAGTCCGGCGGGTGCTGCGATGGAAGCGCCCCAATGTGCTACCCCGCCGGGGAGTTCAAGGTCGGCAAGAGCGATCGGCACCTGGGTGAGGTCGACGGCTGCCCCGTGTACATCGGCGCCGCGCAGTGGGAGCTGTGGAAGCACACCCGTCTCATCATCGACGCCGTTCCCGGACGGGGCGCAGGCTTTTCGCTCGAGGCGCCCGAAGGCATGCGCTTCTTGACGCGTTCGAAGGTCCTCACGGACGAGGAGCGCGACGAACTCGACCGCGTGGCGCCGGTCACCAGCGGCTGACCCCAGAAGCCGAGCCGACGTGCCAGGCGCTCAGGCCAGCCAGGTCGTGAGCGCCTCGGCGCGGGCGGGCTCCAGCGTGACGCCGAAGCGCGTCACGTCGGGCACGGCCTCGCCGTGAAAGTCGGAGCCACCGGTGGCGACCATCTCGAGGCCGTCCGCGAGGCGCAGCCAGCCGATGCGCTCCGCCTTGCCGTACTTTCCGTAGAACGCCTCGAGCCCCGTCAGGCCGTGGTCGCGATGGCGACGACACAGCGACTCGACCAACGCGAACGCTCCAAACGCATGCGGGTGCGCGAGCGATGCCTTCGCACCCGCAGCGAGCCCCAGCTCCAAGCCTTCGCGCAGCGTGACGCGGTCGACCGGAACATCCGCAGGACCACCGTCACGAAGGAAGCGGGTGAACGCCTCCTTGATGCTGGTGCAGATCCCCGCCTGGACCAGCGCCTTGGCCACGGCGGGTCGTCCCGGCACACCGTGGGTCTGCGCCAGGATTGCATCGGGGTCGAGGTGATGACCGAGCGCGTCGAGCCGCCCGCAGATCTCGCGCAGCCGCGCCGTGCGGGCCACGAAGATCGCGTCCGTTCTCCTGCGCAGCGCGTCCAGGCCGGGGCCTTCCTGGAGTCCGTACAGCAGGAGGTGAACCGTACGACCGCCGTCCTTGCAGCTGAGTTCCATGCCGCGCAAGACCTCAACGTCCACGTCGGCCAGCGCGGCCGCGGTGGGCTCGTAGCCGACGAACGTATCGTGATCGGTCAGGCAGAACAGATCGACGCCATCTCCGTGCGCACGCCGGGCCACCTCCTCGGCCGGGAGCGAGCCGTCGGAGCAGGTGGAATGGCAGTGCAGCTCGATCTTCACTCAGGCACCGGAGTCATTTTGAGGACGAAGCCGAAGTGCTCGGCCAGAGAGGAGTCTACGACGACCAGGACCGGCTCGCCCTCCTCGAGATCGCGGTGGACGATCGGTTGAACGGGTGGGAACCGTGAGCGTTGCATTCGCGCTCAACGCCCCCACAGGCGTCGCAGAGTATGATTCCGGTGTCATGAAGCCCGCCCGGCGCTACTCGGTGACGAGGGTGATCTGCAGGATGTAGCTGCCCATCTCCGCCGCCGATGAGTCCACGACGATGACGAGCGACTCGCCCTGCTCGACTTCGCGACGGACGAGTCCGCTGAACGGGAGCGCGCCATCGTCGTTGCATGCCAGCTCCGCCCCACCGCAGGCGTCGTACAGCATGATGCCCGTGTCGTTGATCCCACCCTGTGCGACGAACTCATACTCCCCGCGGAGCGGCGCGACCCAGGCGTAGGCGACGTCGTTGCCGTCGCCGCCGTAGCAGGTGGGGTCGAAATCATTGCCCTGCCCGCCGAGCGACCGCTCGTCGACATCTCCGACCGCGCTGCCGAGATCCACGTCGATGCAGTCCGCGACGCCCCCCGTCGAGTCTCCAGCGGACGCCGATGCGCTCCCGCTTTCGGCCGTCGTCGACGTTTCGTCGGACGTGGTCGACGTCGTCGTCCCCGGGTCCGCCGTCGTGCCCCCGTTCGAGTCCGACATGCCGCCAGTGGCCGTTTGGCCGCCGTCACTGCCATCTCCGCCGTCGGTGACGACTTCGCCGCTGGTGTCGATGACATCGGGACCGGGGGGCACGCATGCCTCCGCGAGGTTCTGCGGCGCGAGGCTGCCGTAGCGCTGGCCGGACTCGCACATCGGGTCCGGAAAGCTGCAGTAGCCATCGATCTGGCACACGCCACGGATCCCGCCCTGCACACACTCGTCGTTCTGGCCGCACTCGAACGCGTCGTCTTGCACGCACGCCACCCAGGCCAACGCGCACAGACCAACCCCCGCGATGCGCATCCAGCTCACAGGCTCATGATACGCGGTCGTCACACGAGCGCATATCTCAACCCGCGGTCGCGCACGACCAGCCGCTTCGCGCCGCAGTGCTCCAGGGCGACGAGCAGAATCGTCAGGCCCGCCACGACCACGTCTGCCCGCCCACGCGGCAGACAGGGTCGAGCCTCGCGGACGGGGAGCGGCTCGGCCGCGAGCTCCGTCCGAAGTTGACTCAGCTCCGCGCGCGTCCACGACGTCCCATCGACGCGGTCGCGATCGTAGTGCTCGAGCCCGAGCAGAAGAGCCGCCGCGGTGGTCACCGTTCCCGCGAGGCCGTAAAGGTCGTCCGCGGGGGACAGCGGCTGGGCCTGCAGCGCGGCGCGAGCGGAAGCCTCGACCGCCGCGATTTCCTCGGGGGTGATCGGATCGCGCTTTACGTGGGCCTCGGTCAACCGCACCGAGCCGATCTTGTGCGAGACCACCGACTCCACCTGCTCTCCCGAGCCTGCGACCAGCTCGGTGGAGGCACCGCCGATGTCGATCACCCGCATCGCGGCTACATCAGGATGCTCCCGCGCCACGGACAAATACGAGAGCGTGGCTTCTTCCTCACCGGAGATCATCCGCACGGGCACACCGAGCGTCGACTTCGCGCGCTGTAAGAAGACGTCGCGGTCCGAGGCCATCCGCAGCCCCTCCGTCGCGACGGCTTCGATCGGCGCCCCGGCGTCCTCCGCGAGCGCGCGGTAGTCGGCCAGGATCGCCACGGTCCGCTCGATCGCCGCGGGCAGCAGCGTGCCGCGCTGCGCCACGCCCTCTCCGAGGCGGGCAACCCGAGCCTCGTCACGAACGATCCGCAGCGAGCCATCGGACTCGCGCGCCGCGAGCAGCAAGAGAACCGAGTTGGTCCCGATGTCGATGACGGCCTTCATGGGCCGCAGCGAACCACCGACCGGGCGAAGACTCAATCCTTCACGGTCGCAAAGTCGTCCCCGGCGCTCTGCGTCACCGAAAACGCATTGAGGCGGTACTTGCCCATGCGAATCCGGAGCAGCCACGGGGTGAACTTGACCAGCGTGCGCCACATGAACGGCAGCTTCGCGATGATCGAATCGTCCGCGTCGAGAAACGTCTTCGACGACACCAACTCGAGCCCGAGATCCCAGTCCTCGAGCTGCTTCGGGTCATCACACTTCCAGCGGAACCAGCTGTCGGGCGAAAGATGCCGCATGGCGTCGTGGTTCTTCTGCCCTTCCACGTTGATGGCACCGGTGGTGTCGAGAACGAGCGTCGCCCCGGGAAAGTTCCTCGCGATCAGGCCGATGGCTTGCTTGACCTTTTCCTCCTCGAGGTAGATGAGTACAGCCTCGCTGAGGAACAGGTAGGGGCCGGGGCTTGCCTTGACCTGATCGACCCACGCGTCGTCGAGGACCGAGGCGGAGACCATGGTCCGCCGTGAGGTGTCCTGGAAGAATTTCCGCCGCAGCGTGATCACGTCGGGCAGGTCTAGGTCGAACCAGTGCACGGTGCCGTTGTCCATCCGCTCGAAGCGGGTGTTGAGCCCCGAGCCCAGCTCGATGACGGTGCCCTCGGGGTGCTTCGCGAGAAAGTCCTCGACGTAGCGGTCGTACATCTTCGTGCGAATGCAGCAGCCCAAGAGTGACGGGATGTCCTCCCACTTGGAGAAGTCGTAGTCGAGGGACTCGACGATCTCCACCGCACGAGGGTCCGCCAGGACGCCACGCTCCTTCTTGGCGGTCTCCCGGGCGCGCCCGAGCAGTGGGATCAACAGGGTCTCTTGTACGGCGCCGAGTTCGACCGCGATCGATTCGTTTGGGGTCATCCTTCTCCCTTTCGTGGCCAGACGTTGTCGTCGATCGAGCGCTCGAACGATGGCCAAGCATCGAGCACCGTCATGGTCGTGTCATCGAGTGGGCGGTCGACGTCCACCACCGACGGCGCGCCTGCAGCCCGATGCACGGTGACCTCAGTGGCTTCACCGTCTTCGTGCCATCCACCGTCGCGCCACGTCGATCGGGCCCCGCGGGCGACGACGGTGCCGTTCGGTGCGGCGGCAAGCTGCACGTCGGTTGCGCGCGGGCGGCCGAGCAACGCTGCCGCTGTATCGGCACCGACCGCGGTGACGAGAGCAGCCTCTACGGTCGAGCCTCCGCGGACCGACCCAATGACCTCGTCGAGAACGGCGCGAGCGTCGAGGGTGCCAACCGCGTCGGCCCACGACGCCGTCGCTACGCCCGCGTACGATTGAACCCATGCCTGGGACCCGCCGGCCTGAAGTTCCTCGACGGGACCCACCGAGGCACTCAGGTCCTGTGCAACCTCGTCGGAGCTGCGCTCGAGCATGGCATGCCACGCGTCCGCGCCATCGAGCGCGCGGCTGCAGTGCAGCGCGACCCAGCCAGGGACCCCTTCGGACAACCAGCGCGACCCCGGATGCCGCTGCATCTCCGCTCGTCGCGTGATCGTGTCGCGCGCGAGAAGCCGGCCCAGCACGAGCCGGCGATGCCAACGACCATGCCCCTCACTGTCCACGTCCCACAGAGGGTCTTCGGGCAGCCAGAGCGCATCGCCGACGACGGCGGGCTCGGTGTGACGCGGCGCCTGCAGCACCGCGCGTGGACCAGGCGTCCCGCCGAGCAGCGTGTCGACACAGTGATGCACCTCTTCGACGTCCTCGAGGATCTCCGCAGCGGTTTGCGCATGGGCCCGGCCGTGCCAGACGACGGTTCCATCACCCTCGAGCGACAGCGGCGCTTCGGGTCGCCACGCAAGCACGAACTCCAGCGGTCCGTCGAATGCAGAGGGGGGCTGAAGGCTCCAGCCCGTTGGCAGCGCGATCTCGACGGTCCAATCGCCCGCGGGCGCAACTCCGCGGTCGTAGACCGCGCCATGGCGATCCAGCGCGGGCGGCAGGTCCGGCAGACCTTGCTCGCGCCGCTGCGAAGGCACGCGGAGCATCCGGTCGGGGTCCAGGCCGAGGCGCGGCAGCAGGTCGTTGGACGTGCCCCAAACACCGGACGCGTGCATCCACGGCGTCTCGCCTTCGAATGGACGCCACCCCACCCACGCGACGTCGAAGGCGAGGCGAACGTCGCAGCCCGAGGCGTCTGCGCAAGCTCCCAGAGACACCGCGGCGTGGTCGGCCGCGCGCTCCACCGCCAAGGACTCGCCCTGCGCCGTCGCCTCGAGAGGACCGACGCCGAACGGGAGCTCGAGGTGCAGCTGGCGATCGGGTGTACGAACCTGGCGCAGCGTCCACACCACCGACGCCACCTGGGCGTCTGGCTCCACGCTCACAGCCACCGAGCCGCCATCGAGTTCGACCCGTCCACCGCGTCGGGCCCAGGTTCGCTCCCACGCCGCTGCCGCAGCGCGCTCCTCGGCTGCGGTCTCGTACTGCCCGCTGTCGACAAGCTCCCGCTCGAACAGCGCGAGCATTGCGAAAAGCCCAGCCGTGACCGCCGCCATGGTGAGACCCGCAGGCCCCCGCAGACGCGCCAGGGCGATGCGCACCCGCAGGCCGGGCGTCGACTCGACGTCGCGCCTCCAGGCGATCCAAGCCACGACGCCGGCAGCGACGAAAATCAGCAGCTTGAACACCGCCGCGGCCGTGAGCCAGCCGAGAAACGGGGAGAGCCCGACGAGCTCGGACAGGGTCAACGAGGCCGGAATGCCGAGCTTGGCGGGCGGGTAGGTCGTCAGCTGCAGCTCGTTCGAGAGCACGAGCGCGAACGCAGCCACCATGCTCAACGCGTGGGCAGGCCCGGGTCGACGGATGCAGGCATGCAGCGCGATCGTGATGCCCGCAAGTTCGAGCAGCGCGGGGACATACGCGATCATCCAGAAGACGGGAGGCGTCGAGAGCGACAGACTGCTCGGCTCGGCCAGCGCGACGACGATGTAGCCGGCCACCATCGGAATGCACGTCACCGCGACCGTCAGTACGAGTGCCGCGATCCACTTGCCGAGCACCCTCACGAGCAAAGGCGCGGGCGTACACGCGATCAGCTCATCGATGCCGCGCTGGTCGTCGCGTCGCATCATCGTGCCGACGAAGCCGGCGACGACGAAGATGACGATGAGATAGAAGAACTCCCCGAGCAGGCCGGTGACCAGTTCGGTGCGCGGGACCAGGGGGCCCTGCGCGTGGGCAACGACGTGCACGTACTGGCTGGCGGTCCCCATCGCCAGCAGCAAGGCAGCAATGAACCGTAGGCCGAACGACCCGGTCACTCGCTGAAGCTGCCACCGGCTCTCGCTCCACGCCGCTGCCAACCACTGCGGTGCTTCGACCGGACCCGGAAGCGGATGGTCCGCGGACGTCAGCGTCGACTCGACCTCCTCGCGGGCCTTCGACGTAGAGCCGATGACCAGGGTCTCTCGGTGCATGCGCAGCATCCCGATCGCGAAGGCCACAACGGGAAGCACGAACCACACGACGCGGTTGAGCAGCAGAGGGCCCGACCACTCCAGCACGCCAGCTCGCTTCTCCGCAGGCGTCCACGTCAGCGATTGCGACTCGATCTCGGCAAAGCACGTCGGGTCGAGCAAAATCGCGAAGTCGACCGCGATGTCTCCTCCGCGCAGGATGATCATCGAGGCCATCCACAGCGCTACGATCGCGCCGGCCACTGCGAACGAACCCACGGCGCTGCGAGTCTTGAGCGCAGCAAGGACGAAGAGCGCACCCAGGCCCATCGCGATCGGGACGCACAGAAGTAGCCAGGACTCAAAAAGGATGAACCAGGGAGTCGGCCCCGAGGCGCTCGGCTGGATCAGGCCCGCCGCACCAAGCGGCTCGATCAGCACGAAGCCGAGCATGCTCGAGGCTCCAAGCAGCGAGGCCACGGCGGTCGCACCGAGCCAGCGCCCGATGTAGATCGCATGCAAGGGGGCCGGCGACGCCAGCACCATTTCGTGCAGGTTCGCGTCTTTGTCGCGAACGACGACGCGGGAGAACATCCAGGCCCACGCGAAGACGAGCCAGAACGCTTGGCCCGCCGTCATCAAGTAGATCAGATGGGGGCTGTTGCGCGGAATGTCCGTCGCCCCCATCTCCTGCAGATACTCGGCGGTGTTCAGCACGAGCAGCAGGTAGCCGGTCAGCCCAGCCCCCATCAGCGGCACCATCGGTCCGCGCAGGGCTTCCCGCGCTTCGTGGATGGCTTCTCCCAGCATGACGCGAGCGTTCATGACGCCTCGGACAGCGCGTGGTGGTAGACGTCTTCGAGCCGGGGATCCCAGCCCTCGTAGTCGCCCTCGGGCTTGGCGTCTTCGACCAAGAAGACGCGCTCGCCGCCGGGCGCCGCGACGACGTGGAGCGGGTTGGCGGGAAGCGGCTCGTCACGGGGCACGACGCGGCTCCACACGCGCCCGCGAAGTTTCTCGCGGAGCGACTCAGGCGTGCCTTCGGCAACGATGCGCCCACCGGCGAGAATCGAGACGCGTTCGCAGAGGTTCTCGACATCCTCGACAATGTGCGTGGACAGCAGCACCACGGCATCGGCGGCAACGTCGGCGAGCACGCGGTGGAAGCGGTTGCGCTCGGCAGGGTCCAGGCCGGCGGTGGGCTCATCGACGATCAACAGCCGTGGCTGACCCAAGAGCGCGAGCGCGATGCCGAAGCGACGGAGCATGCCGCCAGAGAAGCCTGCGACCTCCCGGTTCGCGTCGGCGAGCAGGTTGACGCGGTCGAGCAGCGCATCGACCTCGCGCGTTCGCAGCGTCTTCTCCGTGCGCCCCTTCAGCCACGCGAAGCGGGTGAGGAGCGAGCGCGCGGACACCCCGGGATAGGCGCCGACCTGCTGCGGCAGGTAGCCGAGGCGTCTACGCAGCCCGTCGGGGTCGTCCAGGCCGCTACGCCCGTCGAGAGCAAACGTCCCCGCGTCAGGCCGCTGCAGCGTGGCCAAGGTGCGCATGAGCGTGCTTTTGCCGGCGCCGTTGGGCCCGAGCAGCCCGTGCATGCCGCTCTGCACGGTCAGGGACACCCCATCGAGGGCCTGGACCCCGTTGGCGTACGTCTTGCTCAGCGATTCGACCCGAAGGCCGGCCGAGCGAGGGTCATCAGCGCGTGTTGCCATCGTTTTGCAACTATACGGAAGTTGAAAATCGAAATCATTTATCTTTCGATAAAATCTTCGGGGGCATTTCCGGCGTAGGCTCACGGTCCATGCCCGTCCGCTCGCCCCGGGCCGATGCCACCGCGCGCCGGATCCTCAATGCAGCCACCGCGTGCTTCGCCGATCGCGGCTTCGAAGGCACGACGACCCGCGCCATTGCGACCCGCGCCGAGGTCACCCAGCCGCTCGTGCTCCACTACTACGGCAGCAAGCAGGGGCTCTTCGACGCGGTCATGGAGCGCTACATCGACGAGTACATCGAAGCGCAGTCGGCTCAATGGTCACGCGATACCGGCGACATCGCGTTCTTCACCGAAGGCCTGGCCGTCCTGTTCGCGTGGATGGGCGCGGACCCGCAGCGAACCCGCCTGCTGCGATGGGCGCGGCTCGAGGGACGCATCCAGCCGACGAAGGCGATGATCGATCTCGGCGCTACGGTGACGGCGCGGTTCGAGGCCGCGCAACGCCACGGAATCTTGCGCGCCGACGTCCCGACGTGGCTGGCGCAGATGGTGATCGACGCGACCATCTCCGGCTACTGGGAGCGCCGCGAGGAGTACTGCCAGCGCAGCCCGGACCTCGAGCCCGAGTTCGATGCCCGCTTCCTTGCGGTCACGATGCCGATGATGATCGACACCTTCTTCACGCCCAAAGCTGCAGCCAAGGCGCGCGCCGAGCTGGCACGCACGACTAGGGCTTGAGCGTGATCTCGAACCCGTCGGCGAGCGGGGTCTCCGAGATGAACTCCGCCCACGTGTCGTCGCCGAGCACGTGCGTTGTGGCGTAGGCCAGCGTGTACGCGGCCAGCACAGGCACGGCTTCGGCCGAGGGCAAGAAGTCGGGACCGCAGCCGTCCATCGGCGCATCGGGCTGAAAGAGCGCGATGAGGGATTCATCGAGATCGTCGCAGATCGTGATGAAGGTGAAGTGGGCGCCCTGCGGCATCTCGACCCACACGTCGTCGGCGCCCTGAAGCGCTGCCCAGGCCGGCTCGGCCTGCTCCGTTTGGGTGGTCGTCATGTCGAGACGACCGCTCTGCAGCATGGTCGGAACCGGCAAAGCGCCGAGGCTCTCGGGGGTGAACGCGGGGATCAGCGCGGGCGCCTGCGGTGCGATGGCGTCGATGCGCGGGTCGGCGAAGCCATCGCGCAGCGCGGTCTCGACGGCGTCCTCGGCGTAGATGTCACAGTCCTCACCCGCACACCCGGCAATGAGTGCGTCGACGTCGAGCGCTCCGCCACCCACCGCGAACGTGGTGTAGCCGCCGAAGCTGTGCCCAAAGAGAAACACGTTGCTCAGGTCGCCCGCGCCGAGCAGGTCGCCGGGCGCGTCCTCCTCGAGCCAGTCGAGGCTGGCGATGATGTCGGCGGGACGATTGACCATGATGCGAGCGAACGGATCGGAGGTCTCGCCGACCGCGTCGAGCGCCGTGTTGCCGACGTGGTTGGGCGCCACGACGATCCAGCCGTGCGACGCGAAGAGCTCGGCGTACGGATACGCGAGCAGCCCCACCCCGCCGGAGCCGTGCGAGTACACGACCACGGGAAACGGTCCGTCCCCGTTGACCGGCGGTGCGTCGAGCACATCGATCGCGGGAACCTCGACGATGCCCGCAACGGCGTAGGTCGCATCTTCGGCGCCAGAGTCCGCAGCCGCGGGGTACCAGACGCGCGTCGAAAGCACCCGGGGCTCGTCCAGCCAGCGGGGCTGGTGCGAGATGTCGAGCGTCTGAAAGCCGACCTCGTACTGACCGCGCTCGAACAGTCCGTCTGCAGCCGAACCACCTCCGCTCGAGGAGCCCGAGCTGCTCTCGGCTGCGTCGGTGCTGCTGCCCGCGCCACTGCTGCTCGCGTCCGCGACGTCGCCTGATGAGGTCGAGAGTTCGCCGCCGGTCCCACCGTCGGTCTCGCCCACCGAGCCTCCGTCATCACCGCAGCCTGCAAGGCCCAGCGCTACTACGAACCCCACCCGTCGTCGCATGGTGCGAAGTCTGACGGCTCGGGCGTGGCGCGCCAAGACTTCGACTCCCCTGCCCCACAAACGCAGAAAGCCCCGCGGCCAACGGCCTGCGGGGCTTCGAAGCGCAGAGGGCTCCGGCTTACTTCAGCGCGCGGGGACCCCAGTCAGGCGTGGTGCCGGCGCGCATGACCTGAATCTGGTTGTTGCCGTCTTCGTTGGCGATCGTGATGCCGCCGCGCGAGGACGAGAACGCGATCAGGCGACCGTCCGGTGCCCACGTCGGGTCCGTGTTCCGGCCCGAGCCCTGCGTCATGCGCTTGAGCTTTCCGGTCTTCACGTTCACCGCGAAGATGTCGAACCGGCTGCCGTCACGTCCCGCGTACGCAATCCACTGGCCGTACTCGCCCTCACCGGGGCTCCAGTCGGGCGTTTGGTTGTAGCTGCCCTTCTTGGTGACGCGAGCCGCACCGCCGCCGCCGCTGCTCATGCGGAAGACCTGGGGGCCACCCGCGCGGTTCGAGACGAACGCGATCTGGTTGCCGCCGGGGCTCCACGAGGGCGAGCCGTCGATGGCGGAGTTCTTGGTGAGGCGAGCCTTCACCGAGCCGCTCGTGCCGACCGTGTAGATCTCGGAGTTGCCGTCTTTGGAGAGCGTGAGGGCGATGGTGCCGCCCTGCGGGCTCATGGCGCCGCCAAGGTTGAGGCCGGGGAACTTGCTGACGCGCGTGGGGGCACCGCCGGTGCTCATCCACAGGTCGGGGTTCCGCTTCGCGTAGCTGGTGAACAGCACCTGACCACCGGGGCCCAGCGAGGGCAGGATGTTCAGCGAGCGGTTCGAGGTGATGCCGGCAACGTTGCCGCCGTCCATCTCCATCGTGAAGATGTTCTTCGACACGGTGGGGCTACGGCGCGTCCGGACGAACGCGATGCGCGAGCCGAACACTCCGAGCGTGCCCGTGTAGTACTTGATGACCTCGTTCATGAAGCGGTGCGCAGCCTTGCGCTTGTCGCCCGCCGGGTAGCCCTTCGACAGCACGGGCTTGTTGCCCTTGGCCAGGTCGTAGAGCTGGAACTTGATCTGTCCGTTGATCTCGGCGTTCTTGATGACCGCCTGCGCGCCGGTCTCGACCCACGCCTTCTTGCTGAAGCCCTTCTCCTTGATGAGCGCTGCGGGCAGCGACCGGCGATCGACGACGTCGAAGCCTGCGGAGAGTTTGGCGTCCTTGCGGACCACGTCGCCCACTTCGTCGCCCGCGGGGACGGCAAGCTTGAGAAGCACCACGGTGCCGCCAACGCCTTGCTCGGGCGCTGCCGTTGCCTCGTTGATGAGTGCGGGGCTGTCTTGACCCGCCAAGTAGGCCCCGCCGAGGAGGACGCCGGCGAGAGCGGTGGTACCGATGAGAGTTCGCTTCATAGTCAGGTTGGACCTCGCTCGGGGGGAGCATAGCGGTCCGCGCCGAGGGGGGGAAGCGGCCTTTACCCCGTCATTACCGCTATTTGTGTGGGGCAAATTGTGGTGGGGCAAAACGCCTCGCGCCCGCAGAGACCTCTGAGGTCAGTGCGGGCGCTGTCGGCTTTGGCAGGTGCCAGGAGCGGCTACTTCACTTTGCCGCTGCTCCACACGAAGGTGTATTTGATCTTCGCGCAGCTGCCTTTCATCTTCGAGGCGACCTTCGCCGGAGGCTTGGGCAGCTTGAGCGAGCGGACCGCGTTGGCGACTCGGGCCTGGTCCGCGGCGTCGAGCGTGCCGCCCTTCTTGGCCACCTTCTTCACCTTGCCGTCTTTGCACAGGGTGATCTGGAACTTGGAGGAGCCCTTGCCCATCTTCGCTCCGAACGCGCCGACCGGCATGTTGTTGAGCGCCTTCATGACCTGCGTCGCCCAGGGGTCGCCGTCTTTCTTCAGATCGCTCCAGCCACCCGGGTCCCCGAACGGGTCGCCCTTTTGCACCGTGGTGGTGGGCAGGTCGTCGTAGGGGTTGTTCTTCTTGGTGGGAAGCTTCGAGGTCGGGAGCTTCTTGTCCTTCTTCTCGACCGGCTTCTTCGTGGGCTTCTTCTTGGGCTTTTCCTCGGGCTCGGGGGGCGGCTCCTCAGCGGGCTTCGCCTCCTCGTCCTCGGTCACAGTCTCGGCCGCGACCTCTTCTTCGGCCCGGGTCTCCTCGATGATGATCTTCTCGGGGAGCTCTTTGTCTTCGACCTCGACCCCGAGCTTGACCAGGGTGCCGGGCTCGAAGTCGATCTCGAACTCGTCGTCCTCGTCGGTCTCGGCCGGGCAGGCCTCGGTGACCGCGAGGTTGAACGTCAGCGTGTGGACGTCCATGTCGTCGTTCAGCCAGCGCGTTTTGATCTGCAGCAGGCAGGTCTCGTCATCGAGGGTGTCGCACTCGGCGAGGACCGCGTCCTGAAACGCCTCGTTGTAGAGCTCGTGGTCGCCGGCGACCCACGCCTTCTCGAAGGTCAGGATGCAGTCGCGGCTGAGCTGGAAGGCGACGAAGATGAGCAGGCCGATCGTGAGCCCGCAGCCGACGATTGCGCCGACAAGCGCCAGCGGGTTCCGGAAAAGCTCCCGGAAATCGCCGGCATAGACCTTGGGTGCTGCATCGAGTGCGGTGGGCATGGCGCTGACTCCTTTCGGTGACGGGCCTCGGGGCTACTGACCCCGGACCTTCTTCATGTTCGGGTCCGCTACGAACCCGACGGAAGAGACCTCTGCTTCCTTCAACGCAACGAGGACGTCGACGATCCTCTCGTAGGGCACATTTTGGTCGCCCTGGATAAAAACCTTGCCGTCTTCCTTGATTTTGACGTTGGCGGCGAGCTCCTGGGCCATCTTGTCCTTGTCCGCCGAGAGCGGAAGTGTACCCAGGAAGACCTTGCCGGCCTTGTCGACCGAGATGATCGTATAGAAAAACTCTTCTTCAGTGATCTCTTCGCCACGGCCCGCCGGAATGTCGACGTCCATTCCTTCGGGCGACATCAGCGGCGTCGCGACCATGAACATGATCAAGAGGCAGAACATCACGTCGACCAACGACGTGACGTTGATGGCGCCCATCGGCTCGCCGCCGGCTGCCGCCCCCTCTTGAATGACCTTACGCGCCATGGTGACTCCCGACCTGCGTGCGGCCTAGAAGAAGTGGCGCTTGACGATGTTCATGAAGTCGCTGCCGAAGTTGGTCATCTCGGAGCCGAGGACCTTCAGGCGGCGCTGGAAATAGTTGTAGGCGACGACGGCCGGGACCGCCGAGGCGAGTGCGAGCGCCGTGGTGACCAGCGCTTCTGCAATGGGCTGCGAGACCTCGGACAGCTCGGCCTGGCCGGCCGCGGCGATGTTGAGGAACGCCTCCATGATGCCGAAGACGGTGCCGAACAGGCCGATGAACGGCGCCGCGGAACCGGTGGTGGCGAGGAACGGGAGCAGATTCTCGAGCTTGGTGGTCTCGGCAAGCTTGGCGCGAGCCAGGGCGCGCTCGACGTTGTCCGAGTCGCCCATCTTGTCGTGCATGCTGGCGTTGTCGCCGTCGGCGGCCTGCTGCTTCTTGACCTTCGAGAGCTCGATGTAGCCCGCGCGGAACATCGCCGCGATCGGGCTGCTCTTGGCGCCTTCGGCCACGCGATAGATGTCGTCGAGCCGCTTGCTTTGCCAGAACTTGTCGAGGAAGCTGACCGACTGCGACTGCGCCATCGTGATCTGGATGAACTTGAAGATGATCACGAAGATGCACAACGCGACCAGCAAGAGCAGCAGAATCACGACGCCGAGCACGATGCCCCGGGACGACGTCAGAAGCTCGATGAGGTCCACCTTGGCGATGAGCGCAGGAGGAACCGAAGCGGCGAACAGGGCGGACAGAGGCGCGGGCACTTCGCCGTGAGGCTACCCGGGCCGGCGCGCGGGCGTCAAACAGCGTCAATCGGGCCTTCTGCGGGCTTCTGGCGGTGATGCGGCCCCAACACCGGACGGGCCGGACCACGGGTCGCCAACCCCGAACGACGAGCCGCGTGCGGACGCGGCCCCGCGCCCGCCCCGGACGGCGGCACCACCCGCACGGGATCCGTCCGCGCCGCGTCATGGCCCATCCACATGGCGGCGTCTCAGAACGAGGCAAGGCCTGCCCGAAATCCAGCCCGGTGACGCGAGGCCAACAAATGTTGCACGCCAACGTGAATCCACAAGCGCCGGATCATCACGACGAGCCACCGGCAAACCCTGAGGCACTTCTCGTAGCGTCGCGCCGATGCTTCGACGGCCGACGTACCTTGCTCTGTGCTCGCTCGCTTTGACCGCCTGTGACGATGGCGCCCAGCGAGAGGAATATACGCATCGCGGAGACGCGCGCGTCGACACGCCCGCCATCGACAACACCGATCTGCACAAGCCGCCCAAGGAAGACGACGACGCGACGGGCTCCACGTCCGAGGGCGGTACGAGCGAGAGCGGTGGTGCGTCGGAGGGGGGCGACGCGCCGATCTGCGGCAACGGCATCGTCGAAGAGGACGAGCAGTGCGACGACGGCAACGCGTTCGACGGTGACGGCTGCAACGCGGACTGCACCGACCCGTGCGGCGACGGCCAGGTGATTTACGTCGACATCGATGCGGCTCCCGGTGGCGACGGCTCGTCGTGGTCCAACGCCTACAACGTCGTGCAGGACGCCCTGGACGCCGCAAGCCCGGGCGACGACCTCTGGATTGCCGCGGGCGTGTACCTGCCGGTGGTCCCCGAAGCGACCCTTGCCGACCTCGTGACCTGCGTCGACCTGTACGGCGGGTTCGCAGGAACCGAGACCTCGCTCGAGGAGCGACCCGACGACGGGCTACCCACCGTGTTCGACGGCGACTTCTACGGCGACGATTTTTTCCCGGACACGTGGTTCGACAACGCGTGGCACGTCGTGGAGGGCTCCGACGTCGAGAACATCGTCATCGATCGCGTCGTGATGGAGCAGGGCCGAGGCGGAAACGACTTCACCGGCGGCGGCGTGTACTTGCTCGGCGGAAAGGTCGTCCTGCGCGACGCGGAGGTTCGCTTCAACCACAGCCTCGACGGAGGGGGCGCGCCCGTCCTCGAAGAGTCCACGCTGTGGACCTACAACACCGAGATCCGCTCCAACACGGGCATGATCGGCGCTGGCGTTCACGTCGACGACACGTCGACGGTGGTGCTCGGCAGCGGCACGGAAGTGACGAACAACGTCGCGTCGGATCGCGGGGCCGGCCTCGCATCGATCGGTGGTCGCGTCCTCGTCGACGGCGCAGCGTTCGAGGACAACCTCTCCGGCAACGTCTACCAGCCCCTGCCAACCGGAGATGGCGGTGGGGTCTACTCGGAGGGAGAGGGCGCCAGCCTCACGGTCGAGGACGCGGTGTTCTCGGGGAACGGTGGAGATAACGGCGGGGCCATCTTCGTGACCGAGATGGCGGACCCGGTGACGATCCGGTCCTCCGCCTTCACGGAGAACGAGGCCTTCTACGGCGGCGCGATCGCGGTGTACGGACCCACGCCGCTGCTTGTCGAGACCTCTACGTTCGAGGGGAACAGCACCTGGGACGCCGCGTCGGGTATCGGCACGTCCGGCGCGGTCCAGCTCGACGAATGCAAGTTCCTCGAGAACGTCGGCGGTGGGGCCGTCCGCGCTGGCATCGTCAAGGTTCGCAAGTCCACGTTCGACCAGAACGAGAGTTCGTACGACGGTGGGGCCATCCGCGTTTTCGGCGGCATCGTCTCGGAGAACAACGAGTACCGGAACAACACCGCCAATGAGGGAGGCGGCGCCGTGTCGATCGTCGGCAACGGCAAGTCCGAGTTCCGTCGCGACCAGTTCGCCTCCAACGACACCAACGGCGACGGCGGAGCCATTCGAGCGGTCAGCGAGAACGCGATCGTCTCGGTCCTGAGCAGCACGTTCCGAGGCAACGAGGCCGACGGAGCGGGCGGCGCGGTCGCCCTGGAAATCTCGTACCGCGTGTCCGACTCGGTGTTCACGTTCAACAGCGCCTCCGAAGGCGCGGGCGTGTACGCGGACGCGGCCAGTAAGGGGCGCATCGCGAACAGCAGCTTCTGGAAGAACAGCGCGGCGAACGGGGCGGCGACCGGCGGGGTCTACGTCGAACCCGGAGCCTCCTCCGAGATCCGCAACGTCACGATGTGGAGCAACGGCCTCGACCTCGGCGGCCAGGCACCAGAGGTGACCGACTTCGCTTGCACCCAGACGCCCGCGTCGGGCAGCACCACCGTGCAGCTCGGCGCAGACCCGTTCATCCCCGGAGCCGGTGGCGAGCTCTACCTGCACCAGGACTCGCCCTGCATCGACCTGGGCAGCAACGACGTCGCCAACCAGGTCTACTTCCAGATCTACGGCTACTTGTTCGCGTGGACGGCCCTGACGACCGACATCAACGGCGCCCTCGACGTGCCCAAGGCCGACCCGGCGCACCACTACGAGCCCTAGCGGCGGGCGCAGCAGGCCCGCGGGCGCGACCGTTGCCCCGCGGGCCCGAAACCTTCAGACTCCTCCGGGTGTACCGCGCGCTCGCCATCGCGGTCGTCGGTCTGCTCACCGTCGGCTCCGGCTGCTCCGTCGATACGGGCGTCGTCGAGTGGGCGTGGGCGTTCATCGATGAAAACGGCGACGCCATCTACCCCTCGGGCGTGTTCGACGTGTCGCGCACATCCGCCTGCGGTCTTCCTGGACGCACGGCCAGCAGCAACGTCGCCTACGACCTGGGCGTGGAGCTGGCCATCTGCGACCCGACCTGCACCGAAGGGTGCGAAGACCCCGACTGCCAGATCGTCGCGCCGCTCGAGTTCGGCTGTGATCGCTCTCGTGGCAGCAACCCCTCGGTGCCCTCGTCCGATGCGCCGTACCAGTTCACGATCAGCCCGGTGATCTCCCTCCCTGGGGGAGACGAGTGCCGGGACATGGGCGCCTGCATCTCGGCACCTGGGCCCCGCGAGCGCGTCGTCGCCCCGGGCCTGGTCACCGACCTGCAGGTGTTCCAGCTGATCGTCGGCGTGGATCAAGGAGGCCCGTCATCGGGCTCGGGCGCGCTCGATCTGGAGGCTTGTGGCTGCTCGTAACCCCGCCGTTGTCCTGCTCTGTGCCCTGATCCTGCCCGCGTGCATTCTGCCCGCGGACGAGCCCACCGGCATGGAGCTTTCGTGGCGCCTCCAAGAGGTCAACACCCTCGACGGCGAAGAGGCCCAGCGTCTGCGCTCGTGTCCGGGCGGCTTCGTCGATGAGCTCGTCTTTTGGATCACCGACGCCAACGACGTCTCTCGCAGCGAGACCTTCCGCTACGACTGCGGCGTCGGATATCAGACGCCGTCGGAGTTCTCGACCGAGGCATCCGATGCGTTCGTCGAGCTTCGTCCGCGCGAGTACGACGTGATCGTGGATCTGGTCGGTGAGATCCCCGGCACCGACGGTGAGCTCGAGATCCGTCGCGTCCGGACGCTGAGCGTCGATGTGCTCAGCCGATCCATCACCTTGCAAGACTTCGACTTCGGCCTGGAGCCGGTGACGTACGCGCTCACGCTCGAAGGCGTGCAGAGCTGTGACCAGGCGACGTTCTCGCTGCGCTACGCCGACGCGGAGGACGCCCTGGCGGAACCCCCGCGCGAAGCCGACGGCGGCGTCCTGCCCCTGCTCTACCGAGAGGCGTTCGTCACCAACGAGGGGCTCTCGATGGCCGGCGCGCCGACGGTCTGCGCCGACCTCGTCACGGAGCACGTGCTCGAAGAGCTCGATCCAGGCGCGTACGTGCTCACAATCGAGGTCGACGGCACTTCGTGTGACGTGGACCTCATCGCGGGACAGCGCGGCGGCGAAGGCGTCATCGACCTTGCCAACCTGCCGTGCGACGGCTAAAACGCCGCATCGTGCGTCGTTCGACCGTCTGCGGCCTTTTGGCCTGCGCATCGCTGCTGGCGGGGTGCCAGGAGACCCCGAGCTACTCGGTCCGCTGGCGCGTCGCCGACCGACCCGGCATCGACGCCGCCCCCACCCCCGAGCCGCAGGACGAGGTGATGACCAACCCGATCGCGTGCAGCCGCAACGGCGTGTCGCTCGTGGAGCTGGCCATCTTCGACAGCCTTGGGGAGTTCGTCGACTTCATCGACCGACCCTGCTTCCCCGAAGCATTCCGCAACGGTCGCGCAGCGATCAACGGCAACGTGCTTTCGCCCGGCGACTACACGGCGATCATGTGGGGCACGCGGGCCAGCGGTGCGACCTGGGGCACCTGCCTGCCCGACGACGACGTGACCGACGACTTCGACGGGCTCTGCGATGGCGTCAATGGCCTGAGCTTCATCGCGGAGGCGTTGAGACAGAACTTCGAGCTGTGTGAAGACGGAGTATGTCCTGGCGGCCTGCTCACGTGTGAGTGCAAGTCGTTCAGCGTTCGGGCCGACCGCACCACTCGCATTCCGGACTTCACACTCGACGCGCCTCCCGACTGTGAAGACGGCATCGACAGCGACGGTGACGGCCTCGTCGACCAGCTCGACCCCGGCTGCCAGGTTGCCGACCTGGAGTCTACGCCCGTGCTCACCCCAGAGCTGCTGCTGTCGCTCTCGGTGCTGTCGGGCAACCCCAACGCCAATTGCGGAAGCATCCGCGTGGGTCGCCTCGGCCTGACCATCGACGGCGAAGCGCTCGACCCCATCGACTGCAACGTCGGCCGCACCCGCTTCAGCTTCCCCCTCGCAGCCGGCCCGCACACGTTCGGCGTCGTCGGCCTGGCGGCTCCGCAGAACGTTGAGGCCGCCACGGTCGAAAAGACCATCGAGTTCACCGTGTCGCAAAGCGGCGTCGCCACGCCGCGCGAGTTCGAGGTCGACTTCCGTGACATCGACCTCGTCGAACCGCTCGAGGCCGTTGGGTCGTTCACGTATGGCTTCGAGCTACCCGACGAGCTGCTCGAAGTCCCCGAGGGCGAAGACCCTCCGACCCAGACCTTCGTTGACTGCAACGACCCTCTCCTCGACGACAAGACCCTCTCGATCCGAGCCCTCGGACCCAGCGGGGTGGCTCTCGATCCGCCGCTGCTCACCATGGGCGGTCAGGCGCTCGACGCCTCGTGCTCGGCCGCTGCCGTCATCACGGAGACCGTTCGTTGGGGCACGTACCTGATCGAGGTCGAAGCCACCAACGAAGACGGCGACGTCTGCTGGACCAACGCCGGGTCCCCCGAAGCCCTCATCCCCTCCGAGGCGGTGGCCGTGCTGCTGGATCCCGCCGAGGACGCGCCCGCCAGCTGCTTCGGCCTCGAGTAGGCGCCCCTTCCGCCAGCCGTCGGCTCCGTTGGAGCAAGCGCTGCTGAACCGCAGAATCTCGCGGCGGAAAAGGCGGCGGCGGCCTGCCTTGCGCAGTCGCGGTAGCGTCAGGCCGTGGACCCGCTGCGCGACGAGTTCGTGGAGACCGACACCTGCGTCCGGTGTCCACACTGCGGCGCCAAGGCGTGGTTCGTCCGCCCGAAGTCAATCGCGGCCACCGTGGTCTGCCCGGCAGAGGACTGCGGGAAGTCGTTCGTGTGGGACCGGTGGCTGTCGCGTGAGGACGGACTCGAGCGCAACGCATACCTGCATCCGAAGGTACCCAACCTGCTGGAGTGCATCGCGTATCGTTCCTGGGAGATCACCGGCATCGGCGTATGCCTGCTGGTGTTTGCCGTCCCACCTCTGCAGTCGGGACTCGCGACCGCGTTCATGAAGGTGTTCGCGGCCCTGTACTTTGGAGGCATGGCGACCGTCTCTCTCGCGTTCGCGGCGGCACATCGCAGCAACCGCAAGGCCGTCGCGGCCAACGCCACCCAGACCCGGACCCGTGCGCTCGAACGCGGCCCCACCGTGCGAGCGGTCGGCGCGTGTGGCTGGGCTCCCCTCGCCGCGCTCCAGGGCCGTCGCGCCTTGCCGCCAGGGGCCGAACCTCAGGCTTGAAAGCCGCGCGCGTGTAGCTGGTCGAGCATGTCGGCCACGCCGCCGCCGGCGAGCCCACCGCGAAAGACTTCACGCGAGCCGCCCGGCCACCGGATCTTGACCGACGGTGCAGACGACGTGATCAGCATCGCCTTGGTCGCGCGGCAGGCGGTCAGCGGCGCGAGGACCTGCCCATCGCCGTCTGCGAGCAGGCCCAGCTTCAGGTCGGCGACCAGTAGCGGCGTGATGCTTTCCAACGGCCGTCCGCGTAGCGTGGCCCGCTTTCTCAGCAGCGTCCGCAGCACAAGCGTGAGCCCGGCTGCGAGCGGAGCGACGATCACCACCACCAGCCAGCCCGGACCCTGCCCCGCGGCGGCAAGTCCCGCGAAGACCAGCGTCCAGATCCACGCCATCCCCGCGATTCCCCCGACCACTGCCGCCGCAATGCCGAGCCCTCTCGCGCCACGATCGATGAACACGATGCGGCTGTCATCGGCAGCCACTTCAAAGCCAGCTGCGCTCCCCAAAGACGTCATGGGAGGACCTTCTCGAAGCAGGCGTCGCATCGAAGCCCGTTCCCCGTATAGAAGGTGGCAGACTCCGGCACCTGCTTGCCACAGCCGCCACAGCTCGCCATTCGCTCGGGTGGCGGCGCGTCGGCGGCCGCAACCACGACTTCGGCGTGGCAGTACACACAGTGGCTGCGACGCGGGTTGATGAAGCGCCCACAGCTCGTGCAGCGAGGCGCCTGCTTCCGAACGCGCGAGCCGATTTTACCGTCTTCCACGCCGTCGGCGAGATCGAGCTGCTGCGTCACCACGGAGAGTTCTTCGCGGGTGGCGAGCCCCTTCGAGATGACCAACTCGGTGAGCGACTTGCACAGCAGCTCGAGCCGATCGATGCGATCGACGAGCGGCTGGATCATCCGGTTCGGATCCGGCGAGTGCAGCATCTGCTGCTTGAGCTGCTCGATGTCCCTGCGCTGGTCGAACTCGGAGTCGAACATGAACTCGGGCTTGAACAGGTCATCAAAGTAGCTCACGGTCCCAGGGTACCAGGCCGGCCAGGCGCCCAACCGCCCCCGGGACCGTAGGTGCAGACACAACGAATGCAAGCGGCGTCAAAGAAGCGGCGCGTCGCCATTTCCACGGCGCCTGTCCGCTCGGACAGGTCGAATCACGCACCGCGGCCCGTCCCGATGCGCTCGAACATCTGGCGGCGCAGGGCACCCGCTCTACAGCGGATTCATGAAACGCCTCCTCTTCACCGTTCTCACCGCGACCCTTCTCAGCGCTCAGGCCCGCGCCGACGAAGGGCCCGAGCTCGACGTCATCGCGACCTTCGATCCCGACCAGGGCGACACACCCGAGAGCCTCGTGATCGACAGCGCCAACAACGTCTACGTCAGCATGGCGCTCACCGGAGAGATCCGAAAGCTCGCGCCGGACGGGACCGAGTCCACGCACGCCGTCTTGCCGATCGGAGGCCCGTTCGATCCGACGACGTTCTCCGGAATCATGGGAGCGATGGTCATCGACAAGTTCGACCGCATCTTCGTCAGCGTTTCGGCGAGCGCGCCCGAAGACCGTGGCGTCTGGCGCGTCGACCCGGACGGCTCGACCCAACTCGTCGGCCAGCTCCCCGCAACCGCGGTGCCGAACGGGATCGCCAAGCGCGGAAAAACCGTCTACGTGGCGGACTCCGCCCCGCAGGGCAAAATCTGGGCAGTCCCGCTCGACGGCGGGTCGCCCCAGGTTTGGGCGGACGACCCGGCCTTGGACAGCATCGCCGAGATCCCCTTCCCCGGACCCAACGGCGTCCAGATCTTCCGCCGAGAGCTGTACGTCTCCAACTCGAACACCGCGCAGATCGTCGCGTTTCCGTTCCCCGAGGGTGGCGAGCCCCGAGTGGTTGCCGACGTGGGCTGTGACGACTTCGCCTTCGACCGCCAGGCAAACCTCTACTGCGGCACGGACCCATTCAACACCGTGCTGAAGATCGACCCCGACGGCGACAGCGAGGTGTTGCTCGATGCGAGCGATGGCCTCGATGGACCCACCGCGGTGTTGTTCGGTCGCTTCGGGGCCGACCGCTTCCGCCTCTACATTGCGAACGCGGCCTTCCCCTTCTTCTCTGCGGACCCGCAACCCAGCCTGCTGCGGCTGCAGCTCGACGTGAGGGCCGGACGGCGCTGAGCCGCTACTGCTTGGGCGCGGGCTTGGCTTCGGGCGCGCGCAGGTCGAGGTTCTGCAGCAGGTCCTCGAGCTCGATCTTCTTTTCGAGTCGCTGGCTCTGCAGCTCCACGATCTTGCGCCCGATCGCGTCGGCTTCCTTCGTGAAGGCGTCCAGCCGCGTCGACAGCTTCTTGCGAAGCGCGTTCGCGGCGGGGTCCTTCTTGATGGCCTCCAGGTTCTCTCGGGTTTCACGAGCGCGCTGGTCCAACTCCACCTGCTGGCGCTTGAGACCGTCGATCTCGGTGTCGATGCGACCGATGGCGCTGCGACGATCGACGATGGGCTGGAGCTTGGTCCGCATGGCAGGCGTGACGTCGGCCGAGAGCAAGAGCTTCTCCATCAGGCCCACGGCACGGCCGTCCCAGATGCTGACGTTCGTGCGCGAGGGCGTCTGCTCGACCAGCGTCACCTGGCCCTCGACCTTGCCTGCCGCAATCGGCACGGGCACGAGGTAGGCGTCGGGCAAGTCTTCGGTGCCTTCGGGCCGCTCGAGCAGGTCATACTGGCTGCCCGCCCGACTGTGGCGAACGATGACCTTCCACGGCTTGTCCTGCTTGGGGCCCCGCGCGGTCCAGATGGTCTCTCGACGGGCGAACGACTCGACCTCGAGCACGCCGCGGACGATTCGGATGAGGCGCATCTCGTCGCCCTTGCGCTTGACCTGCGCGTCGACCATCACGCTGGGCTCGACCGCAAACGGCACCGTCGCGCTGGTCCCGGTGCCCACCGTGTCGGTGAGACCCTCCCCCACAAAGCTTCCGCTGGCGTAGATGCTCAGGGGACCCGGCTCGAGCACGAACGGGCTGGTGTTCTTGAACCGCACCACGCGGTAGGGGTTGGCCTCGTAGCCCATGCCTGCGCCACCGGGCTTGAACAGGAACGTCTCTTCGGCTTCGACCTCGCGGTTGAGGATCGCGACCATGGTTGAGCTTCCGTTCGGCACGCTGACACGCTCGGTGAGGTCGAACCGCGTCATGCCGGCCACGCTGCTGGCGCGTGCCTTGGCCTGCGTGCTGCGGCGAAGCGCGTCGTAGTCGACCGCGGGTGCCTCATTGGACTCGGTCACGACGATCGAACTCGGCGCGCCGCTACCGCCAACGCCCCCCACGACGCCGTCGATGACCCTGTCGTACTCCTTCTCCTGCTCGCGCGCGTAGCGGCTGCCCTTCTTCTTTTTCGCCTTTCGCGGAGCGGCCGGCTTCGATGCGGGCATCGGCTCCGGGGCGGGGTACGCCTCGTCTTCGTCGTAGGCCTCCTCTTCCGCCTCGTCCTCGAAGTCGTAGGTGGTCTCGCCCAACGCCACGCGGGCACGTCGCCGCACGCCGGACTCGGTCAGGTCGGCTCGACCCACGTTTCGAGGGGTGTGCAGGTCGTACTGGAACGCGATCGGCTCGCCCGAGGTCAGCGACATGCTCACGTCGCCCCAGTCCTCGCCGCTGGTGTTGTCCACCACGGCCCAGCCCTGCAGCAGCGCCTTGCCCTTACCGCCCTCGGGCAGCACCACCCGATAGGTGGGCTTCCACATCGGCGCCTCGACAACGTAGCTGACCATCAGGTCGTGGTTCTTGGCGCCCGCCAGGCGAATCTCCACCTCGATCTGCTGGAACATGCCTTCGCCCGCGCTGGCGTCGAGCCGCCGACCAAGCTGCAGCGCGACGTCACCGTCCTTGAGCGTGAAGCCCCGCACCTTCGAGAGCCGCACGACGTGCAGGTCGGCGCCGTCGACGAGGGTGATCTTGTGGTCCAGCGTGGGCTGCTCGTCACTACTGGGCGCTTGAATGCGGCCGTCGGGATCGGGTTCGTTGACGGTCTGCTCGACCATCACGATGCGCCCCTGGACGCGGCCGACGCTGGAGCGAAGCACCACCTCGGTCCCGCGCAGGCCATCGAGCACCTCGGCGAGGCTGCCGCGTCCGGGCGCGAGCGTGGCGAGGGCCGCGTTCGCCCAACTCTGCGGATCCAGCGGCATCGACACGCTCACCGCCTGCCCGCTCTGCCGATCGATCACCGTCAGCGACTTGAGCAGATCGTTGACCTGGTCGCGCCGCACCTTGATCTTGAGGACGTCATCGTCGACCTCCCCCGCCCGTTCGAAGTACCCGACACCGTTGCGGTACAGGACCACACGCTCGAGCTCGAGCTGGGTTTCGGCGGCGCCGAACGAGCCGCGCGCCGTGGCGCAGCCGGTTGCGGTTGGAAATCCGAGAAGAAGAGCGGCAGCAAGGAGAGTCGAGCGCATGAACGGTCCCTGGACGCGCGCACTGTATCAGCGCGCACGCGCATCCGGAGCCCACTACGCACGAGTCGGCAGGTTCGGCCTTCGAGAGCACGACAGCAGCGCCAAGTGCAAAACGAGGCGTCACCGTAGCTCGTCGGTCTACTCGTAGGTCGTCTCGAACGTGAACGTCGGCTTCTGCATCTCGCAGCGGGTCTCGTCACCGTCTTCACGCAGATGTAAGCCGTCGATCATCCCCACGACGAAGGTCGAGTGCAGGATCTCGGGGCCGACGTGCAGGGCCTCCTCGAGCGTGATGCCCGGAGCCTCGAAGGCGTTGCCTTCTTGCGTGCCGGCCGTCGAGAGGTGCAGCCGCACCATCTCCTCGACCCCATCCTGACCGTAGACATCCTGGACCTCGGTCCCGGCACACGGACCGTCTCCGTCCACCGTCCACTGAATGTGGTCGCTCATCGTGATGATAACGCATGGATACACGCCGTCGGCCGGCGGTTCGGCGTCGACGAGCTCCGGCGCCGATGCGAGGTCGACGAGGCGTGCATCCTCCGACGCCCCCACCAGCACGGGGTCGCTGCAGTCCTCGGCCGCGGAGAACTCGACCTGGTACACGAGCAGGCCCAGCGAAGTCGGCGTGTAGACGTCGAGCGGCTCGTGGTCGTCATCGCCGTCGCACCATTCGTCGCCCGGGTATTCGCTGCAGTGTTCCGACCACGCGTTGCCGCAGTCGTCTCCCGTGGCTTCGGGATCCAGGCACACCTCGCACGGCGGCCACGTCGGGTCCACGTCGCAGGCCCACTCGCCGCCGTCGGGCTCCCCGTCGGGCTTACCATCGGGACCGGGTCCGGGCGTGCCGTCGTCAGGTTTGCCGTCCGGTCCGGGGCCGGGCTCGTCGCAGCCGAACTCCATGCAGTGTTCTTCGATGACGTCCTTGCATTCGGGCGAGTCGGGGTCGGCGAGGCAGGCCTCGTCGGTACACGGCGCCGAGTCGGGCGGGAACGGGCAGCCTTCGGCAAAGGGCGTGATGCTGGCCGTCAGCCCCGGCGTACTCGTCATTGCGTGTCCCAACTCGGCGCGACCCAAGATCGCGTAGCCGTCGTCGACCTCGGGATCCTGCGGTTCGCTCGGCTCCATCGCATCGTCGTCTTCGGGCTCGTCGTCTTCGGGCGAGGCATCGGGCGCAGCGTCGTCATCGGACGCATCCGGAGCCGCCATCGCGTCGTCAGCAGGATCGACGGGCGCCCCGTCACAGGCGGCAAGACACAAACACGAGGCGGCAAACAGAACAGCGGGCGAGCGAAGCATGGCGATGCTGGACACATCGCCCGCCTGCGGTCCCACCTTGAGCCGCCCCGCGCCCAGGCCGCGGAGTTCCCCGCAGGCTGCTATCGAACGGCGAACGCCGCCTCGTGGAACCGCGGCCGGAAGGCCTTGATCCCCTCGTTCGTACGAACCGGATGCACGCGGTTGCTCAACAGAACCGCGATCGTGGGTCCGCCCTCGGCCTGGGGATCGATCCACAGGCTGGTGCCCGTGTAGCCGGTGTGACCGATGGCCGCAGGCGAGACGGCTCGGCCCGCCGTGCCCGTGCCGTCGGGCGAGGGTCCATCCCAGCCCAGGCACCGGGTCGAGCCCGACACGGTGCTCGGCGTCCAGAAGCGGTCACGGACCGCCGGCTTGAGCCCGGGAAGCAGCAGGTCGAGCCAGCCGATCGCGACCTCGAGCACCCCGTGCGCCGTTCCGAACAGGCCGGCATGGCCCGCCACGCCGCCCCAGACGTATGCGTTGTCGTCGTGCACGAACCCCCGCGCGATTTCGGCGTTCTTGCGGACGTCGAAGTGTGACGGCACGCCGTCGGGATGGAGTTCCGCGTCGTAGATCTCGGTGGGTGCGATGCGCTCACGATGCGGACGCGGTGGCGGCGGGTTGCCGTGCAGACGGTGAAAGCTCAGGTGCGGGATGGGCTTGTCGTCGAGGCCGAGCGCCAGCATCACCTTGTCGGTGAAGAGCACCTCGAGATCGCGGCCGTAGACCTGCTCGAGCCAGCGACCAAGCACCATGAAGCCCAAGTCCGAGTACACGGCCTTGCTGCGCAAGGGGTAGCCCGGCGGGGTCTGGCAGATCTTCTCGAGGATGCCGTCGGCGCTGTACGGCTCGACCTCGTTGAAGTACTCGCGGTGGGCCTCGTAGCCGGCGCAGTGCTCCAGCACATCGGCCAGCGTCGCCCCCGGACAGCCCGCGTTCCAAGGCTCGGGCACGGGCATGTCGAGCTCCATCGCCCCTTCGGACACGGCGAGTGCCGCGAGCGACGTGGTGCAGAGGATCTTGGTGAGCGAGGCGAGGTCGTAGATCTGCTCGCGGACCACGGGCTTGCCCTCATCGGGGATCCAGCGGTGCGACGCCACGCTGCCGTGCGCCTCGTGGTACAGGGTCGCGCCGTTGCGCCACACCAGGGCGACGCAGCCGGGATAGACCTCGCCAACCCCGGACTCGAGCAGGTCGAACAGGGCTTGGCGGGGGTCGGTCGCGCTCACGGGGGCGAGCTTGCCTGCTGAAGACGGCGCACGCTACAACCGCGCCGTGAACGACGACGCGCGCAGCCGACTCATCGTCGCCCTCGACGTCCCCGACGCCGCCGCAGCGCTTGCCAGCGCCGAGCGCCTCGCTGGCCACGTCGGCATGTTCAAGGTGGGCCTGCAGCTCTTCGTCGCCGAGGGCCCGACGGTCGTCCGCACGCTGCGTGAGCGCTTTCCCGAGGTCGACATCTTCCTCGACCTGAAGCTGCACGACATTCCCAATACGATGCGCGGCGCGATCGCCAGCGCGCGAACGCTGGGCTGTCGCTTCATCACCGTCCACGCCGGGAGCGGCGTCGCGCACCTGCGAGCCTGCGTGGAAGAGGCCGGCGACGAGCTGGGCATCCTCGCGGTCACCGTGCTCACCAGCCAAGACGAGCAGGCCTGCAAAGAGGCGGGGCACACCCGCACCGCGGCAGAGCTGGTCGAGCTTCGCGCCCGGTGTGCGGCCGAAGCCGGCTGCGCGGGCATCGTGTGCAGCGGCCAAGAGCTGCCCCGCGTGCAGGCGGTTGCGCCCGCGCTGTTCAAAGCCGTCCCCGGCATTCGCCCCGCGGGCGCATCCGTGGGCGATCAGAAGCGCGTCATGACGCCCACGCTCGCCATCAGCGAAGGCGCCACGCACCTCGTCGTCGGCCGCCCGATCATGAAGGCAGACGACCCCGTCGCATCCGCAGACGGGATCGTGGCCGAGATCGCGGCCGCGCTTTAACGGCCGACCTACTCGCAGAGACAGGGCGGCGCGTCGACAAGCTCGCGCGAGACTTCGGTGCCGTTGTAGATCCACGCGTTCGTGGAGGTGTCGTCGGACGAGATCACGACCTCGTCCATCGTGAAGCCGCTGAGGTCGTCTTCGAAGACGAACTCGTTGATGGGCTGGTCGCTCGTGCCGCTCATGTCGACCGGCTCCCCGTTGGGCAGGCCACCGGTCATGCACAGCGCGCCGGTGCAGACGACCTCGCCGGTCGACATGTAGCCGACGATCTGAGGCGGCGCCCACGCGACCGTGTTCTTGTTGAGCAGGCCTTGCGTGACACCGCACTCCTCGGGTCCCGCGACGCCCTCGATGTCGGTCGCGACGGTGACCACCCCGCCCACGGTGAACTGCAGGCTCATCTCGTACGAGACCATCGTCGCGAGGCCACCGGGTGCGCCATCAACATCCTCGAAGCGAAGCACGAACGTGCCCGGTCCGACGTTGGCGTCGGCGTCATACGGCTCCTGCACGGTGTTGACCTGGTCACCCGCACCGAGCGGCGTGTCGCGAATCTCGAACGTGCTGCCGCCGAGGTCGTAGGTGATTTCCCAGACCTGACACGCGCCCGACTCGGTGTCCCCGGTGGTTTCAGGGGCATCGGTCGTGCTGCTGTCGACCGCGGTCGTCTCGGCGGCATCGGTGGTCTCGGACGAGCCCGCCGTGCTGGGATCGGTGCTGGTGCTCGCCGTTTCGTTGGTCGTCGGCGTCGCGCCGGAGGTGGTCGCGGGCGTATCGCCGCTCGTACTGCTGCTGCCGGCGTCGGTCTCGGAGGACGCGCCCGTGTCGTCGGAGCCACAGGCAGCGAGGCCGAGCGCCATCGCAACGAGAACGGTACTGCTACGGAAAGCCATCCGCGGGACCATAGTCCGACCGCCGGGCCCGAAACAAGCCGCCTACCAGGTCGGGCACGCGGCGGGCGTGGGCTCGCCCACGTCCCACTCGCTCGCGGTGGTGCGCACGATGCTGCGCCCTGCGGAGACGTCATCGACGTGGGGCGCCGGTGCGTCCCCGGTGGCATCAATCAGTCCGTCATCGTTGCTGCCGCCGTAGATGACTGCGTCGACCGGAACCGTGGTCTCAGTCACCGCGGTCGAGCGGTCGTCGAACAGGGCGATGCCGTCAGCGAGGGCTCCGCTGTTCTGCAGCGCCGGGGAGAACTCGATCTGCAGCGTGGCGTCGACCGTCTCGCTGCCGACGAGCACGCATGCCCCCGCGCCGATTGGCCCCGCCAGGTCGGCGCTGCCTCGGGTGTAGCTTCCACCGCCCCAGCCGAGGCTCATGTTGTCGAGTGACCCCTCGGTGTCGCAGCTGTTGTAGAGCTTGATCCACTCCTGGCCGCCGTCCGCACCTTCTGCGTCATACAGGACCTCGACGATCCGGATGCCGCACGCAGCGGGCGGCGGAACGTCGTCGTCGCCTTCGACTTCGCCCGGCTCGCTCACGCTGACGAGTTCGATCGGCATGTCTTCGCGTGCCGTCGCCATGGGCGCGACGCTCATGCCCTCGGGGAGCTGCCCTTCACCGTCCCAGAACAGCCCGAACTGGTTCTGGAACGCCCCCACGATCTCCGGAATGTCTGTGTAGTACATGTTCTCGAGGTTGCCCTCGAAGCCGGTCCCCGTGAGGTTCGATGAGCCGAACATCAGCGCGTCGCGACCGGTCGGCATGCCCTCGAACACCAGGAACTTGTTGTGGTGCAGCAGGTGCAGCTTCTCGTTGGTCTCGAGGTACTTCTCTTCGAAGCGACCCTGGCCACCGTCAGCTTCGCGAAGCTCTCGGAGCTTGATGGCCTCGTTGAAGGTGTTGGGGCCAATCTCGCTGCCTTCCGATGGAGCGAGCGGATCGAGCCAGTACAGGTCGTCGTCGGCGACGAAGCGCAGGTGGAAGGGGCGCTCGGCGTCGGCCAGGCGCACCTTGAGCGCCTCCATCATCGTCGTGAAGCTGAAGCGATGCGCACCAATGTCGATGGTCTCTGCCTCGTCGATGCTCAGCTCCAGCCGCTCGACCAGCGCCTTGGAGTCGTCGCGCACCGGGATGAAGTAGGGGATCAAATCCTCTTCGGGTGGCGCGGTGATCGTCTCGCGGCACTCGTTCATGAACGCACGGAACGCGGCCTTGCCATCGGTGTGCGCCGGGTCGAGCAACGCGTCGATCAAGCACAGGTGCGATTGGACGAAGAAGCTCTCGCGGGCGACCTCGGTGAAGTGCCAGTTCTCGTGGTGAAGGTGCGTACCCGACGACATGTTGCCGCTGCCGTACGACATCCGGACGTAGTCTTCGCCGTCGTCGGCGGGTCCGGCCTGCCGCGGGTTGATCATCAGGATCTTGTTGTGGGCAAAGCCGACCGAGCCTTGGTGACCCCGCGTCATCACGTTGCCGCCGCAGTCGATCACCTGCTCGGCTTTGCTGCCGATCTTGTCGAGCACGAAGGTGACGTCCGCACCGCGGTCGATCGCCGAGCACAGCGCGTCGGCAACCTTGCCGTCGGAGAACGAGAGGTACGCGAGGAAGATGTCGTCGCCCTCGCCCGTCTCATCGAGCCACTCGAGGATGCGCGTCTGCGGGCTCGAGTCGCGGGTGCCGGAGTTCTCCGAGTCGAACTCCTTGGTGCAGTAGACGTTCTTGGGCTTGGCGCCGACGGTGCCGCCACCCACGGTCGCCAGCGGCGCGTCGTAGGCGTACGTCTCGCAGATCGGGTTGGTGAACAGCACCTCGTACGAGGCGTAGTCCAGGCAGACCCGGTCTTCGCCGCAGACGAGACCGTCGGCATCGTCGGCCTTGCCACCCGCGGCGCCGTCGGCATCGTTCGGTCCAGACTCCGTGCCCTGACAGGCGGTGAGGGCAAGCAGGCTGAGCGCAAGGGACGTGATCGAGCGGGTCATGGCGCCTCCGGGCAGGTGCGACATATGACTACCCTGTGCTCGGATGTCAGGCAACCGACGTTTGTGTCACAAACACGCCCGAAGCTCCATTTTTCAGCGTTTTCGGAGGGTTCGGCGGACCCAGGGTCCGTTTTCAGGTCCAGCGGTCGAGGATCGAACCGCCCAAACGGGCGAAAGCGCGGTCCGACCGGACCAGCGCTCTCGTGCGCTAGCGGTCAAAACCGCGCTCTCGAGGAACGGGCCTAGCAGCCCGTGGTGTAACCCGGCGCGGCGGACCGCGACGGATTTTTCGCTCCTGGGTAGGAGCCGAAACGCCGCTGTACCGGGCGTACTGCAAGTTTTGGCGACACCGCCAGGAGCGAAAAAGACGAGCGAGACGTCGTGATGGGTTGCACCACGGGCTGCTCAAGCTCAGGACGCGGGAAGAATGACCGTGTCGATCACGTGAATGACGCCGTTGCTCGCGGCCAGGTCCGCTTTGGTGACCTTCGCATCGCCGAGCTTCACGCCGTCGGACGCGTCGACCTTCAGCTTGTCGCCGGACATCATTTCGGCCTCGGTCAGCTTGGACGCGTCGGCGGCCATGACCTTGCCTTTGACGACGTGCATCAAGAGCACCTTCTTGAGCTCCTCGGGCTTGGCGAGCAATGCATCGAGCGCAGCCTTGTCCACCTTCGCGAACGCCTCATCGGTCGGCGCAAACACGGTGAACGGTCCGTCGCCCTTGAGCGTCTCCAGCAAACCGGCCTTCTCGAGCGCCGTCGCCAGCGTCTTGAAGTTCCCGGCTGCCGTCGCTACGGCGACGATGTCCTGTGCGCCGGCGGCGTCTGCCTCGGGCTTCTTCTCGTCGGCCGGTTTGGCAGCCTCGGGCTTCTTCTCGTCGGCCTTGGCGTCGGCCTTTGCATCGGCCTTCTTGTCGTCGGACTTTGCGGCCTTCTTGTCGTCCGCCTTCTTCTCGTCCGGCTTGGAGTCACAGCCGGTCGCGACGAACAAGGAGACCAGAACGGGGGCAAGCAGGGTTTGGATGCGCATTGCGGAAAAACCGTAGGCGGCACGCCCGTCGCCGCTCGCAAATTCGCTCAAAGCCGCGGATTTCGGGTGCGGAGAGCAAACCACGTCGGCGTCACGCCAACCCATGTTCATTCCATGACATTCGCGTTCAGGACCCACGCTTGAAGCGACACACGTTTGTGCTGGCGTCCTCACACACCTTCGTTGCCGACTCGGCGAACGCGCAGCCCTCGGGCAGATACATCCGCGTCATCTCTTCATGCTGCACGTTGATGAAGAAATGGCCGCTCGACCTGAGCAATATGCTGAGCGCGACCACGACGACGTCTGCGGTCCCATCGGTGGTCAGCTTCGCATAGGTGACCGACCCATCCGCTTCGCCGTTCGCGGTCGGGCACGCGCCCAACCGAAGGTACCCAGCGGCCTCGAGCTTGGGTGCGAAGGCGCCGAGCACAGTCGACCAATCACCGTCGTGATAGTAGAGCGAGAGCTTGTCCGACTCGGGGCGAGCGTCGATGAGGTCCTCACGCGCGGCGTCCGGCACCAGCGACTCGTACTCGGCCGGGATCTCCCGCGAGCCCTCGAGGTAGTCCTTGAGTTCGCTGGGGTTGCAGCCGCCAAGCGCGACGGTACACAGAAGAGGGAGCGCGGAGCTGAAGCGTTGCATCCGCAAGGATGAGACGTACAAAAAAGCCCCAGGTTGCAGCCTGGGGCTTATAAAGCTCAAATCGCTTGCGCCTACTGCATCGGCGGCATGAGGTTCTCCATCATGCCGTCCGCGCCGACCATCTCCATCGGACGCGAGGTGTGGCGCGCCGCTTGGACTGCCTCGCGAAGGTCTTCGAACAGCTTGCGCGCGTTGGGCAACCCGTACAGCTCGAACTCCGGATCGGTCTGGTCGGTGCCAATGAGGATGACGGTGGCGTTGCCCAACATGCGGTCGATGACGCCTTGGTGGAAGCGAACATCGAGGACGCGCCACAGCTCCAGGCTGTCCACGTTTCGCGAGAGCACGCCGCGTTCGTACTCGACGCGCCGGTTCGTGATCTTGTAGCGGGTGCTGCGATGGACGAGGAACGTCCAGATCATGCCGGGGATGCCGATGAAACCGAGGATCCACAGCGGCCACGTCGAGAAGAACTCCACCAAGCCGAGCAGGTACGCCATCACGCCGCCGACGATCGAGGCACCGAACCACTTGAGGTAGCCCGAGTACTGCGCCGCATGGCGGGCGAGTCCTTCGTAGATGAGTTCGGTGTCGCCAGACTGAGCCTGGGAGCCCGCGGGCGGCTGGGCTTGGGCGCGGACGGGCTGTTGAGGGGCGTGGTGGCCTTGATGGGGCTGCATGGCGACTCCTTGAGCTGCAGGATACCCGCCGGCTCCCGGCGGTGGCGAGGCAACCATCGGTGCGCCCTGGGGATTCCCGGCCTGTGGCGCATACCCGGGCTGCGCTTGCGGGGCGGCCTGCGGCGCGTACCCAGGTTGTGGCGCGGGAGCAGCAAGCGGTGCGTACCCGGGCTGTGCCGCGGGAGCTGCCTGCGGCGCATATCCAGGCTGCGCTTGCGGGGCGGCTTGCGGTGCATGGCCAGGAGCCGCCTGTGGCGCTGCGGGGGCCGGCTGCACGTGATGCGCCGGCTGTGGCGCGGCGGCGGGCTGCGGCGCGTGTCCCGGGTGCGCAGCAGCAGCGGGCGCGGCCGGTTGAGGGGCCGGAGCACCCGGCTGCCCGGCGCCCAACGGCATCTCCGAGGAGTCTTCGGGACGAAGATGCGACCAGCCAGGACCGTTACTCACGCCCCCAGCATCGCACTGCCGCCACCCTCGAACAACCCGGGCGCCGGCAGCCTGTGTTGCTACGGGGCCTTGACCGCCGTGAGCTTCACGGTGCGCCCGCCTTCGAGGCCGAACTCGACCGTGGTGCCCTCGAGCACGTTCGTCAGCGGATAGAAGCGCGGCGAGTTGTCGCCGGAGACGTCGTGCCCGTCGACGGTCTTCACCGTGTCCCCCGCCTTCAGGCCCGCCTCGTCCGCCGGTCCGCCCGGATGGACGAAGGCGACCTCGAGCTTGGTCTCGGCCCAATCCGCGCCCGGGTCGGACTGCTTCATCTTGTAGCCCAGCCATCCTGATTCTTCTTTTTTGCCCACCCGACGCTTCACGACGCTGAACTCCGGCATCTCGAAGGGGTCTTCGTCTTTCACGACGGCGTTGCTCTGCGTGAAGCCGTATTCGCCTTTGTCGCTGAAGTCGCGGGGGAACAGCGTGACCCGCACATCACCCACCGGGACGCCCTCGATCTCGTACTTCCCGTTCTCATCCGAGATGTGCTTCTTGGAACCGTTGCCCATGCTGATGTTGAAGCCGCCGCCCTTGCGGCGTGACACCGAGATCGACATCCCTGCAACGGGTTCGCCCGATTCGAGGTCGACGATCTTGCCGCGCACGGTCACCAGCCGCTGAAGCTCGACCTGCACGCCCGTCTCGACGGCACCTTCGGCGAGCGTGACCTCGGACTCGCCGCTGCCCTCGCTGCTCGAGACCGAGACCCGGTATTTGCCCGCGGGCATCTCGTCGAGGACGAAGCGGCCGTCGGTTTGGAAGAAGGAGTCCGAACGCGACGCGCCGGACTCGTCGTCCTTGGCGAACACGGTGAAGCGCGTCGGAACACCACCACCGGGAGACTTCACGGTGCCTTCGATGCGACCCGTAGCGGCGATCTCCAGCACGACGCCGTCGGAGCCCGACTTCACGTGCTCGGCGAACGCCTCTCCGCCGCCGCGTCGCCACGCGCGAACCGTGTAGTCGCCCTCGGACAATCCATCGAGGGAGAAGTAACCCTCCTCATCGGTCATGTTGGGCTGCTCCGACCATCCGCCCCAGCGTGCGTTCGAACGACCGCGCGCAGCGTTGGCCGCCGCGGAGTCCGACTCTCGCTCGGCTCGTACGAACGCGTCGACGACCGGACTTCCCGACTCGTCGACGACCCGACCTGCGAGCGTGTCGTTGCGCGCTTCGACGACCAGCTCGATCTCGGCCTGGTCACCGGCCTCGACCGTGAGCCGTTCTCCCTGGATGTCGTCGTCGGTGGTCCCCGGAGCGCGCATCTGCGTCCCCCAGTCGACCGACGCCGTGACGCGGTACTCACCACCGCGCAGGCCCGTCAGTTCGAAGCGCCCCTCGTCGTCGACCGACTCGCCGCCCCAGCGCCGCCCGGGACCTTCGGCGCGAACCTGCGCGCCTGGGATGGGCTTGCCCTGCGCATCCACGACCCGGCCGATGATCGTCGCCGCGGGCAGGACCTCGATTTCGACATCCTCCAGGGTCTGCCCCTCGGCGATCTCGACCTCGAGCTGCTCCTCGGGCTCCGGTGCACCTCGGCCGCGGGCCCGCAGTTCGTACGTGCCTGCAGTCAAGCCCGTCAGCTCGAACGACCCGTCCTCACCCACGCGCTCATCGTTGGCCCACCCCATCTGACTGCGCGCGTCGCCGCCGACGGTTCGTCCGCGGACCGCGATGCCCGCCAGCACTTTGGGGTCGTCGCAGACGACGCGCCCGCGAATCGTCGCCCCCGCGGTGACCTCCCAAACGAGCCCTTCGATCGGCTCATCTTCGACTTCGATCTCGCCGTAGCCGTCTTCGGGCAGCTTGCCGTTGCAGCCCGCGGTGACCTCGTAGCGACCCGGAAGCACCCCGCGGAACGCCACGAAGCCCTCGGCGCCGGCCTTGCCACGCACCGAGCGGTTGCCACCGCCCATGAGCTTCAGCGAGGCCCAGCCTTCTTCGCACGGACGCGTCTCCTCGCCCTCGCGAACGACGAGGTGCCCGGTAACCGACGCCGCGGGGTGCAGGCGAATCGTGACGAGCTCGGAGGTCTCGCCCAGGCCGAGGTGAAGACTCGTGTCGAGCTCGCCGTAGCCTTCGTCGGCGGTGACCTTCGGCTTGTACTTGCCAGGCTCGAGCCCGGCGATGCGGAAGCGGCCGTCGGCGTCGGTGAACGCGGTGTTGTCGTTCCACCATCCGCCGGTCACGACGCGTGCCCCTTCGACGGGGTCCCCGGACGCGGCATCGACGACGCGTCCGATCACCACCGATTCGGGGGTCAAGAACACCTCGAACGCGGTCCCTGGGGCGCGGCCCGTCCGCGACTCTCGGCCGTACCCTTCCGCCGATGCGGAGACGTTGACCTCCCCCTCGCCGGCCCACACCACGAACCGGCCCTCGGCATCCGAGCTGGTGATCGCCGTCGCGCTCCCCCGGCGTGTCCAGTTGCGCGCCTGAACCTCGGCGCCTTCAATCTCGCCGCCCGAGATGTCACGGACGACCCCGCGGACTTCCACGCCGCGCTCGGTGAAGTGGATGTCGATGCCGGTCGTGTCCTTTCCCGAGACGAGCCGGACCTTCGATCGCTCGCGAGACTCGGGCACGTAGGCAGCCGGCACGAATCCCGCCGCGCTCGCGCTGACTTCGTACTGGTCGCCGAACAACCCATCGATCCGGTAGCGACCGTCGGCCGTGGTCGAAACGCAGGGTGTGCTCTCCGGCCTTGCGACATCGGACGATCGAACGAAGGCGCAGACGCGGGCGCCCCCGACGGGAGCACCGCTGGGGTCGTAGACGGTCCCGGACACGGCAGCCTTCGCAGCCGAGCGCGGGGTCGGCAGCGACGAGAACCCTTTGCGCCCCTTGGTCTTGTCGCGGCCGAGCCCACCACCGGCACCATGCCCGTCCGACGCCGCGACGCTGGCCTCCTTCGTGGTGGCATCACTCGCGTCGGGGTCGGTTCCTCGAAGGAACCACCAACCCAGCGCGGTGAGAACGAGTGCGACGGTGACGAGCAGTGCGTTGCGAGTGGACGAAGACATGGGGGAGCGCGCCGGGTTGCTCGCAGGATCGCCGATGTTTGTTCCAACAGCGGCGCCGATTGCCCTACGATCCGAGCAAGGGGTTGAAACCCCGCGTGGCGCCACGGTTTCACGCCGTCACCACAGAAACGTTGGGGCTTGGCCCGATACGCTTGACCGACAGGCCGGTCCGCGGTGAGATCCCAGCGGAATGCGGGTCGTCAGTGTTGTGGCGTTCTGGGTAGCATCGACTGCCTGTTCCTTTGAGTCAGGCTCGACGTTGCCCAGTCCGCTGGCGCGCTGACGGGAGCCTCGACCACCGGAGACGACGCTGCCAGTGAAGACGGCAGCGGCGATCCGTCGGGCCAATCCGGCGACGGCGACCGCGATGGGGTCACGAGAGAGCCAACCCAGACAACCCCACCGGCGGACCGCTCGGGAACCTGGAGTGCTTCGAGTTCACGCTGCTGCCCCCGTTCGAGCTGACGCAGGTCGAGTACACCGTCTTCGCCGCCGAGCCTGCACTCATCCCGTTCGACATGCTGACCCGCGAGCAGGATACGAACGGCCCGGGTGCCGTCGTCTACGACCAAACCTCGGCGCTCACCGGCACCAGCTTCACAGAGTTCGAGGAGAACTGCGCAACGGGTGGATTCGTCGACGTCATCGCCGAATACCCGGGCTCGGACTCGAACGGCAACTGGTGCCTCAGCGCGATCGTCGAGAAGCGCCCATAGCGTCGAAGTGCAGCGTCAGGGCGAGGCGGGCCGTGAACGGGTTGCCCGCAACGGCGTGAACCGTGGGCAGCTGGCTTGCGGCGCGCGTCGGGTCCCAGTGCGAGGCGTAGTGGTACTCGCCTTCGCGCCACGCCTGGTTGAACACGTTGTCGACCGACAGGTCGAGCTGCGCCCACCGGTAGCGGTAGCCAACGTTGAGATCCAGCACCGTGGTCGGGGCCGCCACCGCGCCGTGGCTCAGCGGGCGAGCACCGAGCGCGAACCATCGCACGCCAGCGCGAAAGCCCTTCGGGTGGGCCATCGTCGCGTTTGCACCGACAAGCAGCGGCGGCGCCCCGGGAATGGGCGCACCGCTGGACTCGAAGCGGCCGCGCGCGAGCGTGACGTCGGCCCCGAGATCGAGCCACGGCGTCGGGTGCACCTGGACGTCGGCCTCTACGCCCACGCGACGCGTCCCCGACCGCTCGACGTTGAAGCCCGAGACGTGATCGAACACGCTCTCGCGCCCGATCCACGTGGCGAAGGCGGCTGCACCGATGTCGAACACGCCCGGATGCACGCGGCTGCCGACCTCGATGCTGTCGCTGACGGTCGCGCGCGCCTGCCCGCCAGCGTACTGGCTGAGGTCCTCGTTCTCGGGCGACTGCGTCGGCAGCGTGAAGGAGCGCGCCTCGGGTGACCGAACGCCACGTCCGTAGGATGCGAACAGCTGCCACCGCGACAGCGGCGTGAACTTGGTGAGCGCGCGAGGGGACGCCGCTGCGGCCACGCCCGCGAAGTCTTGCTCCTGCGCGTCATCGCGAACCTGCGTGGTGAACACGTCCACGCGTCCCCCCGCTTCCACCTGCCACCAGTCCGTCGGGAACGCGCGCACGCCCGCCGACGCGCCGAGCCCGTGCTGTACGAAGCGAAGGTCTCGCGGCGTGTCCCAGGTGGAGCCGTCGTCGCGCAGCTGGTCGGTGGACTGCTCGGCGACGTCGACGTTCCAATTGGCGGTGAACGGCAGCTCGACCCGCGGATGCACGCGCACCGCCACGTTGGTGGTGATGCCCGGCGAGACGGAGGCGTGAAGCTGCCGGTGCCGGTCGCCGACGCCGGGGAACAGCAGGTCGCCGGTGAAGTTCTCGTCGAGCTCGAAGCGACGCGCCTGCACGTACGTGGTCGTGCGCGAGCGGACGCGGCCGCGATCGGTGCTCACCCGCACCGAGGCGATCGCCCGGCCGGACTCCCCCGCCGAGTCGTCGGTGTAGCTGTCGTACAGCCCGACGTCGCCACGCCGCACGTCGTCGAGCCGAATGGTGCCCGGCAGCTCGAAGCGCGCGCCGTACACGGCGCCCATCGCCGTCACGGTGGTCCCGTTGCGATCGAACAGCCGCGCCTGGCCGATCGAGCTGACCCGTCGCGCGTGCCGGCGCTGGCCGAAACCCTGATCGTCCATCAGCTCCAGCGCGATGAACGTGTCGTCGGCACGCTTGGCCGGCGCGTGCACGAGCGAGAGGCGGTGGCGGAACGTGGAGCCGAACTCGTACCGCGCTCGCGTGCCCCGCTGCGGCACGCCCAGCCGATAGCGGATGCTGCCCGCGGTGGCGAAGTTGCCCTGCTCGAGCCGGAACGAGCCCTTGGTCGCATCCACGCCCTCGACCACCTCGGGGATGATGAAGGCCAGGTCGAGGTAGCCGTGCGCGTGGACGTTGGACACCTCGTTGAGCGGGATGTCGTCGAGGCGGGTCTCGATGTCGGCCCCGTGCACCGCATCGAAGCCCCGCAGGTAGAACTGGTAGCCCTTGCCCTGGCCACCGTGCTGCACGATGTGCACGCCGGGGATGTGGCGCAGCAGGTCTTCGGCGCTGCGCTTGGGCGCGGCGTCGATCTCCCGGCGCCCGATGGTGCGTGCCGACGCGCTGAGTTCGTCGGCTTGCCGCTGCACGACCACCGTCCGCACGGTGTCGGCCGCCTCGGTGTCGGCGACCGGCGTGAGGTCCTCGACCGGCACGGGCTCGGTCGGAGGCTGGGCGAGCTGCACGGCAGCCGCTGCGGCGAGGGTCCAGACGCTCATCGGGCGCTCGGTCTCGGTACGGGGAGTCGGCCCTGCGAGATCAGTCGATCTCGCAGTGGCCTTCGCCGTTGATGTGCCCGAGCGTGCGGACCTGCGCAGCGATGAAGCTGTTCAGGTCGTCCATGTCGCGCGTGCCCACCTGGTAGCGCACCTGCCCGGCGATCGACTGCGCGCGCAGCTCGTCCTGCGACACGGAACCGTCCGCATCGGCATCCGCATCCGCGATGAGGTCGAACGCCACGCCCGGCTCCTCGGAGTCGAGGTCGTCGTAGAACAGGTGGTCGGCGTGCAGGGTCAGCGTCACGTCGACGGCCTCGCCCACGCGCAGCACCTCGGTGGTCTCGCAGGCGCTGTAGCGAGCGTCCGCGTCGAAGGACCAGTCGAAGGTCTTCGTCACCCCGTCGCGCTGCGCCGTGCCGCGGACCCAGACCGAGGATCCCTGCGCGACCATGGCGTCCAGCGTTGCGTCCGCCACGTCGGTTGCCGCGTTGGCAGAGGCGGGCGTCAGCGCGTAGGAGACCACGGGCGCGCCGCCAGCGGGCACCTGCAGCTCCCCGAGCGCGTGACCGCGCCCTCCGGAGTCCTCGACCAGGTCCACCACGAAGCCGCCCTCGAGCGCCTCGCCACGCATGTCGATGGCGTCGAGCGAGACGACGAAGTGCTCGAAGGTCACGGACCAGCCGTCGACGAACTCGTCCGCAG
>JBCCQM010000001.1:0-148984 GCA_039024335.1 Myxococcota bacterium | reverse complement strand
CGATCGCGTTGAGCGTGTTGAACAAGAAGTGCGGGTCGAGGTGATTGCGCAGCGCCAGCAGCTGCGCCCGCTCCGCTGCGACCGTCATGTCGTCGGCCCGCTTGCGCTCGGCGTGCAGGCTCTCCTCCATGTCGATGTCGCGGCCCAGGCCGTAGCCACCGACCAAGAACAGCGCGATCGACACCAACAGGCTCACGTCGGACGTCATCAGGGTCGGGCGCAGCGGAGCGGGCGCAGCTGCTGGCGCTGCGCAATCACCTCGACCCGCACTTCTTGTTCAACACGCTCAACGCGATCGCGGAGTGGTGCCGGGACGACGGGGAGGTGGCGGAGCGGGCCACGCTGCAGCTCTCGGAGATGCTGCGCACGATCATGGAGGGCACGAAGCTGCCCGCGTGGTCGCTGGAGCGGGAACTCGAGCTGGTCGAGACCCTGTTTGCGCTGTATCGCGTCCGCGACCCGAACCGCTTCGTGCTGCGCCGTGAACTTTCCACCCCCCTGCCGAGCGTCGAGGTGCCGCCGATGCTGCTGCTGCCGCTGGTCGAGAACGCGATCAAGCACGGGCCCGCTGCTTCCCACGCGGGGCCGGTGGTGGTCCGCGTCGCAGACGCGAAGCCGGGTGTGAACATCGAGGTCGAAAACCCTGGCGCGTTCACCGGGCGTCGTCCGGGCGGCGAAGGGCTCGCGCTCGTCGAAAAGCGGCTCGAACATGCCTACGGAGCCGACGCGACGTTCTCGATCGGCGCCGTCGGCCCCAACACCCTCGCCTGCATCCACGTGCCCCCATCCACGCCATGACCCGTACGCTTCGCATTGCCCTCGCCGACGATGAGATGACCGCCCGCCGCCGCATGTCCCGGCTGCTCGAGGCGATCCCCAACGTGGAGGTCGTCGGTGTTCACGAGGGCGCGGAGCCGCTGCTCGACCAGCTGCGCGATGACGCCGTCGACGTGCTGGTCCTCGACGTACAGATGCCCGGGCTGTCGGGGATCGAAGCCCACGCGCTGCTGGGCACGGAGGCTCCCTACGTCATCTTTGCGACCGCGCATCCGCAGCACGCGGTGGAGGCGTTCGAGCTGGGCGCCGTCGACTACGTGCTCAAGCCGATCGAGGCGTCCAGGCTTGGCAAAGCGGTCGAGCGCGCGCGGGAACACGTGCAGCGCGGGGTCTCCGAGGCCGCCGCCGACCCGTACGACCGGATCCCGGTGGTGACGCGCGAGGGCATCGTGCTGCTCGATCCCCCGTCGATCTCCCACGCGGTGTTCGACGGCACGCTCGTCACGGTCCACACCACGCAGGGCGAGGCGCATCTGACGGACTCGACCTTGGCCGACCTGCACGCACGGCTGGGCGATCCTCGTTTCGATCGCGTGCACCGCCGCGTGCTGCTGAACCTGCGCGAGGTCAACGTGCTGCGGCCGACCCCAAGCGGTGGATTCGTGGCGGTGACGCGGGCGGGCGCAGAGGTCCCGATCTCGCGTCAGTCGGCTCGCCGCATGCGCAAAGCGCTGGGACTCAGCAAGGGCTGACGTGCAGCACGCCTGCCGCGGACGCGCGGGCACGGTCGCGCGGCGCCGCGGACAGCACCGGCCGAACCTCGATCGGCGCGGCCGAGGACCGCGGCACGATCGACAGCGGTGGCGGCGGCGGGGTGCCCGGCAGCAGGGTCAGTTCTGCGCCGCCGATGTCGAGGCGGCGGTGGGTCGTCGCACCGAAGCCCAGCTCGATCAGCTCTCGCTGCCAGACCGCGTCACCGACGATCCAACCCTGCGCCCGGGTGAGCGCGGCTTCGATCACATCGCTGGCGCTGCGGTCGCCCAGCGCGGACCGGACCCAGATGAAGCGCTCCAGCGCGGCGAGGGCCTGCACCCGCTCGCCTGCGCCCGCATGAATCCGGGCCAGCTCGAGCAGCGTGTCGGGGTTGCCGGGCTCGCGCTTCTGCATCGCGAGCAGATGCGGCAAGGCGCGGTTCGCTTCGCCGCGGCTGAGGTGAACGTGCGCGAGCGTCCGCAGCGCGAAGAGGTTGCGTGGAAAGCGGTCGAGCAGCGTCTGCGCCATTTCCAGCAGGGCCCGCGTTCGACCCTGGCGTCGCAGGGTGGTGGCCGCGTCCTGAAGGCGGCGCTCGGCGACCGCGCGTCGATCGGTGCGGATCTCGATGTCGACGAGCTGACGCAGCGTCGCCAGGTGCGTCGGCTCGACGTCGACGGCGAGCTCGAACAGCGCCAAACCGCTCTCGCGGCGGCCCTGGACGCGATGAAGATGCGCGAGGGCACAAAGCGAGCCCTGGCAGGAAGCGCCCAGCGCGAACGCCCACGTCCGCGCGCGATCGGCCGTGACCTTCAGCGGGGCGACCTTCGTGGCTTGGTCGAAGAGGGCGAGCGCGCGACGTTTCTGCCCCTTTCGAGCGTAAATCTCTGCGGCGTGCAGGTAGGTCCGCGCCGCTTGGACCGTCTGCTCGGAGCGGCTGTAGTGCAGGGCGAGGCGGAGCGCGACCTCCAGGTCGTCGGGGGAGCGGTCGAGCACGGCCTGCAGCGCCCGGGCGGCAGCTCCATGGTCGCCGACGCGTGCATGTTCACGGGCCCGCAGTCGAAGCCGGCCCGTCGCAAACACCAAACTCTTCGCCGTTTCCCCGTCGTACATCCGTGCTCGTCTCTCCCCCACACGTAGGACACCACCCGCCCCGGACCTTCCCGGACCGACACCGAGAAAAGACGATTTTTTTTCGGGGCGGGCTCAGAAGCTCGAGCCGGGCTGGTTCAAGAAGACGCGCTCGTCCTCGCTCGAGGTCCGGCCGAGGACCTCGTTGCGATGCGGATACCGTCCGAAGCGATCGATGATCGCCTTGTGGCGGTGCGCGAAGTCGAGGTTGGAGTCGAAGACCTTCGGCTCCTCGGCGGGCGCTCGCTGGCACAGCGCGGTGAACTCGGCGATGCACTGCTCCTGTCGGGCCGGGACCTCGCTGTGCATCAGCGGCATCAAGACGAACAGCTGCTCGAAGGGACCGAGCACGTCGAGGTCGCCGCGACTGAGCGCGACGTCGGTGGCAGCGATCGCGGCGCCATCTTGCGCAAACGCCTCCGGTCGATTGCGGAACAGGTTCCGCGAAAACTGGTCGAGCACGATGATCCGCGCGAGGCATGCGCGCGGGGTGTCGAGCCAGTCGGCGTGCGTGCCCGAAGCCATCGCCGCGTGGAGGTCGCCGAACCGATCTCGGATGGTCGCATCGTGTTCGTCGGATTTGATCCACCACGTCTTGCGCTGCTCGGGCGGCGGCGCCGCGCCTTGCGTGTTACCGAACCAAAACTCGAGCACGTCGTCTGCGGTGGCCATCGCTCGCAGGATAGCGGCGGTGGCCATGGGCGTGACGCTGTCGTGAACCCGTGTGTTCGATCACCCTTTTGCACGCGTTTGCGGGCTTTTGCTCACAGCGTGCGGCGAGCGCAGTCCTGAGTTGCGCCGCCGAATGATGTACAGAGCGCCCGGACCCGTTCCATGAGCCAGACCAGGACCAACGTTCGCAACCTCGCCATCGTCGCCCACGTCGACCACGGCAAGACCACGCTCGTCGATGCGCTTCTCGACATTGCCGGGGCGTTCGGTCGCGGCGAGGGCGAGCAAGAGCGTGCGCTCGACAGCGGTGACCTCGAGCGGGAGCGGGGCATCACGATCACCGCCAAGCCGACGGCACTCGAGTATGGCGGCACCCGGATCAACCTCGTCGACACGCCTGGACACGCCGACTTCGGCGGTGAGGTCGAGCGCGTGCTGAACATGGTCGATGCGGTGCTGCTGATCGTCGACGCGGTCGAGGGGCCGATGCCGCAGACGCGCTTCGTCACCGAGAAGGCGATCGCGCGCGGACTGCCGGTCATCGTGGTGGTCAACAAGATCGACCGCGACATGGCCGAGCCCGACAAGGCCGTCGACGGCGCCTTCGACCTGCTCGTGGCGCTCGATGCCAGCGAAGAGCAGCTTGACTTTCCGGTCGTCTACACCAGCGCCCGCGACCGCTTCGCCAAGCGCGAGGTCGAGGACGAGCCCGGCAGCATGTCGATCGTGCTCGACGCGATCGTGGAGCACGCGCCGCCGCCCGCCGTCGACGTCGACGCACCCGCGGCGATGTGGGTCTCGACGCTGCACTACGACAACTTCCTGGGCTTCCTCGCCATCGGTCGGGTCAAGAAAGGCTCGATGAAGGTCGGCGACCGCCTCGCGCTGGTCCGTCCCTCCGCCGAGGACGGCGGCGACGCCTCGTGCGAAGAGGTCTTCCGCGTCAGCAAGGTGCTGGGCTTCCAGGGCGTGACGCGCTTCGAGCTCGAGAACGCGGTTGCCGGCGACATCGTCGCGGTCGCGGGCATGGGCTCGCTCAAGGTCGGCGACACGCTCACGACCGAGTCCGTCGAGACGCGCACGGTGTTCCCCCGGCTCGAGGTGGACCCGCCCACGATCAGCATGCGCTTCAAGGCCAACGACAGCCCGTTCGCAGGCAAAGAGGGCCAGTTCGTCACGTCGCGCAAGATCAAGGAGCGGCTCGACCGCGAGGCGATGAGCAACGTCGCCCTGAAGATCGAGCCCACTGAGTCGCCCGAGGAGTTCGATGTCCACGGCCGCGGCGAGCTGCACCTCTCGGTGCTGATCGAGACGATGCGCCGCGAAGGCTACGAGCTGTGCGTGTCGCGTCCGCGCGTCCTCACCCGCGAGAACGATGAGGGCAAGCTCGAGGAGCCGTACGAGCGCGTGATGGTGCAGTGTGGCACCGACTACTCCGGCTCGATCATCGAGCGGATCAGCCGCAACGGCGAGCTGGTCGCGATGGCGGAGGACGGCCCCGGCCGGACGCGGATGGAGTTCCGCGCGCCGACGCGCTCGCTCATCGGCTACCGCTCGCAGTTCCTCACCGACACGCGCGGCACCGGCGTCATCAGCTCGGTCTTCGACAGCTACGGACCCCACCAGGGCTCGATGAAGACGCGCCCGCACGGCGTGATGGTGGTGCTGGAGGTCGGCGAGACCATCACGTACTCGCTGCACCGCCTCCAAGACCGCGGTGAGCTGTTCGTTGGTCCGCAGACGCAGGTCTACGGCGGCATGATTCTCGGCACCCACAGCCGCGACAACGACATCGTCGTGAACCCGTGCATCACCAAGAAGCTGACCAACGTCCGGTCGGCAGGTGCGGACGAGAAGCTGTTCTTGACCCCGCCGCGCGACCTGAGCCTCGAGCAGGCGATCGCCTTCATCGAAGACGACGAGCTGCTGGAGATCACGCCCAAGAACCTCCGGCTGCGCAAGCGGTTCTTGGACCACAACATCCGCAAGCAGCACGAAAAGCGCGAGAAGACCGCCTGAACCGGTCTTGGCGCGCCGGGTCCGCTGTTTGGCGGGTCCGGTCCGCATTGCGTCGTTGCGACTCCCGGCGTGGTCCTCGAAGATCGAGGAACGCACGCATGGGGTTCGCACGCACATGAAGAGTACCCGTCGAGGTTTCCTGCGCGGCACGGTCGTCGGCGCGACTGCGCTGGGCACCGGCTGCACCGACCGACTGCGCACCGAGGTCAGCGAGGCGCCCGCCGATGCGCCGGCTCCCGAGGCGCGCGTCCGCGTTCAGACCGAAGTCAACGGCACCGCCCGGACGCTCGACGTCGACCCGGACCAGTCGGCCCTGCAGGCCGTCCGCGACCAGCTCGGCCTGACGGGCTGCAAGCACGGGTGTGGGCACGGGGCCTGCGGCGCCTGCACGATGCAGCTCGACGGCACGCCCGTCGCGACGTGCCTGCTTCCGGCGACGTCGCTGCAGGGCCGTCGCGTCAAGACGGTCGAGGGAATCGCCGTGGGGGGGTCGATCAGCGCGGTTCAGCGGGCGTTCATCGCCGAGGACGGGCTGCAGTGCGGCTACTGCACGCCGGGCTTCATCGTCGAGTCGGAGGCGTTCGTGACGCGCTGGCGGGCCGAGCACGGCACGACCGTCCCCGATCGCGAGACCGTGGCCGATGCACTCAGCGGGCACCTGTGCCGCTGCGCTGCATACGAGGCGATCTACCGCGCCGTACAGGGCGCCTGCGGTGGCCGGTACGACGCGGGGCCCGATCGGGGCCCTCGGTACGATGCGAAGGAGAAGGTCACCGGGGACGCGCGCTACACCGTCGACGTCGTGCTGCCGGGCATGCTGCATGCCAAGGCGCTTCACAGCCCGCACGCGCACGCCACCATCACGCGCCTGGACTGGTCCAAAGCCCTGGCGCTTCCCGGCGTTCGCGGTGCCGTGGACCTGATGGACGGTCGCACCACGGTGCGACACGCCGGCCAGGAACTCGTCGCGATCGCTGCGGTCGATGAGGAGACGGCCGCGCGCGCCGTTGCGCTGGTCGACGTGGCCTACGACGTGAAGCCAGCCGCCACCTCCATCGCGGCCGCGCGCGCCTTGGGTGCTCCGCTGGTCTACGGCAAGCGTCGCGGTCGCAAGTCGGCCCCCAACGCCAGCGAAGGGCCGATGGTCCCGCTGTCGTGGGACGGCAACGTGCGGGGGCCGATGGGGGTCTTCTCGAAGAAGGGCGGCAAGGCCAAGCGCGCGCTCGAGGACGCGACCACGGCCGGCACCGCCGTGTCGGGACGCTGGACCACGTCGGTGCAGTGCCACACGACGCTGGAGCCGCACGCCGCGGTGGCGCACTGGCCTCGCGAGGATGCCCTCGAAATCCACCTCTCGACCCAGGCGGTTCGGCACTGCGCCGAGGACCTCGCCGAGCGGTTCAAGCTCAAGCGGGAGAACGTCGCGGTGATCGCCGACTACATCGGCGCGGGCTTCGGCAGCAAAGGCAAGCTCGAGAGTGAGGCGATCATCGCAGCGGAGCTCGCGAGGGTGTGCGGTGCCCCGGTGCGCTACGTGCTCGAGCGGCGCGAGGAGCTGATGATCGGTGGTCACCGGCCCGAGTCCGAGATCGAGCTGTCCGCCGCGGTCGATGAAGGCGGGGGGCTCGCGGTGAAGGCCGCGGTGTATTCGAACTCCGGCGTCGCGGTGGGCCACGCGGTCACGCCGATGCTGCGCATCCTCTATCCCGAGGCCCACAAAGACCTCGAGGACTACGACGTGGTCACGCACGGACCGCCCGGCAAGCCGTTCCGAGGACCCGGTGGCCCGCAGGCTTACTGGGCGCTGGAGCAGGCCGTCGACGCGCTCGCCCATCAGCGGGCGGAGGACCCGCTCGCGCTGCGGCAGCGCTGGGACCCCAACCCCGCTCGGCAGCCGCTGTACGCCTGGGCACAGGACCTCGAGGTGTGGCGCGACCGGGCGGCGATGGGTGCCGACAAAGGTCGCTATCGCCGTGGCGTGGGGCTGGCCTTCGGCGCCTGGTTCACGTTCTGCGAGCCGAAGACCCGCGTTCAGCTCGACGTGGGGCCGGACGGGGTCACGGTCTCGACATCGACCCAGGACATGGGCAACGGCACCCGCACGGTGCTCGCCAAAACGGTCGGCGAAGCCTTGGGCATCGCGCCGCACGACGTCGACGTTCGGGTCGGTCACTCCAAGTACGTCCACGGGCCCATGTCGGCCGGCAGTCGGACGGTGTCCTCGCTCGTACCGGCGTGCGTCGTCGCCTGTGACGCGCTCAAGGAGGAGCTGCTCGACGACGCGAAGGACCGCATGGCGTTGCGCGGTGCCGTCGCAACGGACGCAGGCGTCGAGCACCAAGGCGGCGTCGTGCCGTGGTCGACCATCATCGCTTCGTCGCCCCCGATCTCGGTCGTCGGTCGGCGACCCCGGGACAAAGGCGGATGGTTCTTGCCGCCGCTGGGTGGGCTCGCGGTCGAAAAGTACGTCAGCGCATCGATCCAGATCATGCAGGTCGAGGTCGACACCCGACTGGGCCGGACCCGCGCGGTCGAAGGGTGGGGCGGCATTGCCGTTGGCAAGCTGGTCTCGCCGACGCTCGCGCGCAGCCAGATCGCCGGGGGCATTCTGCAGGCCACGAGCTACGCGCTGTACGAAGAGCGCCGGCTCGAGCCGATGCAGGGCTACTTGCTCTCGGGCGGTCTCGAGGACTATCGCGTGATGGGTCTGGGCGATGCGCCCGCGTTGAACATCCACGTCCACGAACGCGGCTACGAGAAGGTGCCGCAGCGCTCCACGGGCATCGGGGAACTCGTCACGCTCGCGCCGGCGCCGGCCATCGGCAACGCCATGTTCCACGCGACCGGGTGGCGTCCCCACGACCTTCCGCTGCGACCCGACCGGGTGCTGAAAGGACTTCGAGGATGATCGTGTTTCCAACCACCATCGAGGAGACGCTCGCCGCGTCGGGCACGATTCGCGCAGGCGGGACCGAGCTGCAGGAGCGTCGCCGACTGCCTGGGATGCGCACCGACCTGGTCGACCTGCGCGACACGGCCGGCTTGGACGAGCTGCGGTTCGATGCCGGCGGCGCGCTGCGGATTGGCGCCAAGCAGCGGATTGCGGACATCGGCGGGCACCCGGAGATTCAGTACCTCTACCCCGGCTTCGCCGAGGCCGCCGGCGAGCTCGCCACGCCGCAGATTCGGGCGGTCGCGACGATGGGCGGCAACCTCGTGCAGCACAACCGCTGCTGGTATTTCCGGGCCCCCGAAGCGGGCGCGCAGTGCTTCAAGCGCGGTGGTTCGAGCTGCGCGGCGCGTGAAGGCGACCATCTTTACGCTGCGTGCTTCGACCTCGGTCCGTGCGTGTCGGTCCACCCGTCGACGCTGGGGCTGGCGCTGCTGGCCTACGACGGCTTGGTCGAGGTGAACCCCGGTGGCCTGCGGCCGGTGGCAGCCTTGTTCGGTGACGGCAGCGACCCCTCGCGGGACAACGCGCTTGCGCCGAGCGAGCTTGTGACCGCGCTGGTGCTTCCCGAACCCGCGGCGGGAGAGCATTCGGCGTACTTCCGGGCAACGAGTCGCGCGCGTTCGGAGTGGCCGCTGGTCGAAGTGCTCGCGCGGCTCGTGATCAAAGATGGCCGCATTGCCGAGGCCGGCATTGCGCTGGGCGGCGTGGCACCGGTTCCGCTGCGCGCCCCGGCGGCTGAAGCCGCGCTGCTGGGCAAGCCGCCCACGCCGGAAGTGTTGGCCACCGCCAGCGCGAAGGCCTCCGAGGGTGCGTCGCCGCTGCCCATGACCGGCTACAAGCTCGACCTGATCGAAGGCACCGTGCTCGAGACCCTCGAGCGCGCCGTTGCCCGGGATGAGGTCGCGCTGCCGGCCCCGGTCTCGAAGCTTCCGCGCCCCGCCACCGACCCTCAACCCCAACCTGAGGCCACGCCATGACGCTCGTCCAATTCGATCTCTGCAAGCACCTGCGCTGGAAGTCGCAGTCGCGCGACACGGGTAGCCCCGCGGCGATCCTCGCCTCGCTTCAGCGAAGCCAGACCCAGTTCTCCTGCCTGCATACGTGCCGGACGTGGGGTCCCGACGATGATCTCGTTGCCCCCGAACTGTGTGATCGCGAGCGGACCTGCTTCGAGCAGAGCCGCCTAGTCACACCCGGATCGGGCGCTCCTGTGGCCTGAATTCAAGGCGTCCCAAGCGGCGCTCGGTGCGCCAAAACCGTCGCGGCCCGCTGAGTTCGGCAGTGTCAAGAAATCGGATCTTGGCGCCCAGGGGTCGAAATAACCCGGTCTACGGCGTTTCTGCTCAGTTCTGGCCTGAGGCGAGTTGACGTGCGGCGACGTCGCCCGTACAAGAGACCACAACGTCGTACATCGACTCACCACTACGGACCGCCATGAAGACCCACGCTCTCCTCGCCGCCCTCAGCCTCTCCATCCTCGCTTGCGACGCCGGCACGTCCGAAGCCGACGGTGAAGGCGGACTCGGCGACGTCGCCCTCAACGACAGCACCGACGCCACGGGCAAAGCGGATGCGCTCAACGGCCGCGCGGTTCGACCCTTCTACACCGAGATCGTGCAGTACACGGACGCCAAGCGCGGCGTTTCGACCGTCACCGAGATCGACGAGCAGAGCATGACCATGGAGGCGCCCCTGGTGCAGCTGCCCAGCGCTGGCGAGTTCCTGCAGGTCTCCATCGAAGGCGACAACGCCGACACGGCGATGCGCTTCTTCCTGGTCTACTCGCCCGACGGCCAGAGCCTTCAGCTTGTGACCGTTCAGGGTGACGGCGAGTTCGGCGAAGGCGAAGGCCCCGAGGGCGGCGACGACACGCCGGTCAGCGTCGACATCAGCTTCTTCCAGTCCGTCAGCGTGGACATGGCCGAGAACACCATCACGGTCACTTCTGACGACTCCGGCGGTGAGACCACCTCGGTGCTCGACGTCGACGCCGGCGCTGGCACCTTCTACGTCCTCGCGCTGCCCGTCGACTCCGGCTGGGGCAACGACCTCGTTGGCGACTTCGCCTACGCCGTCGACGCGAACTGCGACGGTGTCGAGTGCGGTGAAGCGCCCGTCGACCCCGACGTGCCGGTCGACGACTACGCCGAGGCGCGCGACGTAAACAAGGCTCTCGTCACCATCGGCGGCCCCGCCATCGAGTACACCCGCGCGAGCGTGGACGGCTTCTCGCTCGGCGGCACCGAGTTCTGGTACCGCGACGAGAACGGCGGCATCGACAAGACCTTCAGCTACGGCCGCGGCAGCGAGGACGCGCGCAAGTGCATGCTTGCCAGCGCCATCCGCTTCGAAGCCATCATGGCCGACCCCCCGGCGTCGATGGTCGAGCTTCGCGACAACTCCAACTGGAGCGGCAGCTTCTTCAACTGGAACGAAGACAAGACCGTCCGCAACTGGCCTGCACGCGCCGGCCTCTGGGCGTGGACCACGGGCCTGATGAAGTGGATCTCCGTGACCAACCCCGACGGCACTTGCAGCCTGCCCACCGTGGCCACGGTCGAAGCCGCCGCTGCGGACTGCCTCGCCACCGCCGAGGGCGAAGGCGGCGAGACCAAGGGCTGCGCCGCCGGCTTCTAAGCCACCGCGAGGCGCATCGAGACGAAGGGGTGTCGGCTACGGTCGACGCCCCTTTTCCGTTGGTTGCTATCCGGTGGCGTCGTCGCGTGCGGCTTGGCCGAGGCTTCCGTGGTCGATTTGGCCGTTGCGGTACGCCTGCGGCGAGACCCCGGCCCATCGCCGAAAGGCGCGACGAAATCCGCGGGCGTCGCGGTAGCCCAGGGCATACGCGACCTCGCCGATCGACAGCGTGCTCTCGGCGAGCATGGTCGAAGCCTGCCGAAAGCGGACCTGGTCCACCAGCTGTGCGTAGCGGAGGTCGAGCGCTCCGAGGCGGCGCTGCAGCGTACGCGCGCTGTAGCCCAGCGACCGCGCCACGTCAGCAAGCTCGAGCGAGGCGTTTCCAAACCGGCGCTGCACCTCGTCGCGGATCTTTCGCGGCAGTGGATCGTGTTCGAGGGGAGCCGCGAGACGCTCATGGGCCAGCGTCTCGAGGTATGCCTGCAGCTCCACGTTGGCCGTATGCAGCGGCCGCGCGCAGTCGACGGACGCGATCGTGATGGCGTTGTGCTCTGCCTCCGCCTCGACCGCGCAGCCGAGCCAGGCCCCCAGCGCCTCGGCGTGCTCGGGCCGAGGACCGCGAACGTGGAACGCTACGGCATTGACCGGGTGCCCACTCCACGCGCGAATCATCGAGAGGTGACCCGCCAGCGCGGCGTCCACGGCCGCGAGCGCACACGGGTCGACGCCGGGCTCGAACACGACGGTGCGCGCGCCCTCGTGGACGCGCAGCGAGACCGAGGGGTGGTCCTCGAGCAGGCGGTGGTAGCGGACGGAGAGGTCGAGGGCGTCTCCTACCGTCGGGGCGGCCATCGCCAAGAAGCCGAGCAGGCCGACGACGGAGGGCCGCATGTTCTGGCGCGCGAGTTCCAAGCCGAGCGGGCGCCCGAAGCGACGGTCAAGCTCGAGCCAGACGCGATGGTCCAGCTCGACCGCGATTCGATTCTCTGGGTGCGCAAACGCTTCGGGGCGGATTCCAACCCCGTCGAGCAGGGTAGCGCGCTCGCCGGCGTCCGGGACCGCGAAGGCGAGCGCGGCACGAGTCCAGCCCACCGCCTTGGTGAGACCGCTGCCCATCGAGACCGACACGATACCACTGGGCAGTACGCCGCCCGAGAGGTGCGTGTTTCGGCGTGGGCTGTTAGGTTCGCGGCGATGACGCGACCGTCCAAGGCCGACACCCCCCATGAGGTCGGCGCCATCATGCGTACGCTGCCGCAGCGCTTCCGCGCGAACCGACTCAAAGGATGGAGCGGCACGATTCACTGGGACATTCGCGGGGCCGACGAACCCGCCTGGACCGTGCGCATCTCGGATACGGAGTGCGACGTGGTTCCACGCCACGAGGGCGAGCCGGACTGCATCATCCGCATCGGTGCGAAGACCTTCGTCGCGGTGGAGATCGGTGAGCGCAATCCGGTGTTCGCGTTCGCCAAGGGCAAGATCAAGATCAGCAACGTCGGCAGCATGCGCCGCTATGACCGCGCGTTCTTCAAGTTCCATGACGTCCCGACTGCGGACGGCTAGAAGCACACAAACGGCCGATCCGGCCGGCTCGGTGCGTCGTACTCCAAACGACGCCCGATGCTGAGCCTGTCCCCATCGAGCGGGTTTGACCCCGCCAGTCGCCGTTCGGTACCGTTCCTTGTGTCCGGAAACGGGGCATCGGCGCCGCCACCGGCCGACTTCTCATCGCTCGACGATCGAGCGCTCATCGCTGAGGCGGCGCGCGGCGAAGTCAAGGCGTTTGCAGCGCTGTACGACCGGTTCGCTGGGCTGATGCTCGCGACGGCAAAGCGTATCCTGGGCGACCGAGGTGGAGCCGAGGACCTCGTGCACGACGTGTTCATGGAGGTCTGGCGCAACTGTGACAACTACGAGGCTTCGCGCGGCAGCGTCCGCACGTGGATTCTCGTGCGCCTGCGCTCTCGCGCCCTCGACCGGCTCCGCTCCGCGTCCGTGCGGCGTGAAGTCGCGACCGAAGACGTCGCGCCCAACGAGCCCGCGCCCGAATCCGACGACCCTTCGCTCGCCCCTGACCGCGCAGCCGTTCGCGCCGCGCTCGCGGAGCTGCCTCCCGAGCAGCGCACCGTCCTGGAGTTGAGCTACTTCCAGGGACTCTCCTCCTCGGAAATCGCCGAGCGGATGGGGTCTCCGCTGGGCACCGTCAAATCACGCACCGCGGCCGGGTTGGCCAAGATTCGCTCCGCGATGCAGATCGGAGTTGGGACGTCATGAGTGATCGCGACGAGTTCGACCCGGCCGTGCTCGATGCGCTGGCGCTGGGGTTGCCGTCCTCGGCGCCCGGCCTCTCGCTTCGTGACCGACTGCTGCAGGCCGTTTCCACGACGGGGCGCTTCCTGCCGTTCCTCGACCGGATGATGAAGATCTTCGACCTGCCCGAAGCGCAGGCGCAACAGGAGCTCGACACGATCGGGCACGCGGAAGACTGGGACGACATGGTGCCAGGCGTGAAGTTCCGAGACTTTGAGGGGGGCGAAGGCGTCGGCGATGCACACGGCGGCCTCGTGCGGGTCGAACCCGGCCACAGCTTCCCCCGTCACAGCCACGTCGGCGACGAGACGCTGCTGCTTCTGCAGGGCCGGCTCGAGGACGATAAGGGCACGCAGTATCGCGCTGGGGATACGCTGGTGTCTCCCGAGGGCAGCAGCCACGAGATGACCGTGGTGGGAGACGAGCCCGTCGTGTACGCCGCGCTCGTGGTCGCCATCGAGTTCGAGGGCGGAGACGACGATGACGACTTCGACGACGACGAAGACCTCGACGACTTCGACGACTGACGAAGACGCGCCGTTCAACCAGCGAAAACGCGCCGACACCCGAAGGGGAGCGGCGCGTCTTCGTTTGTGGCGCGTCTACTGGAACGTACCGCTGCCGAAGTCGGCGCCCACGGGCACGCACCACACGCTTACGCCACCGACGTCGTCGAGGGTGAAGCCGTCGGGCAGCGTGAAGCGAACCGTCTCGGCGTTGTACGGCATGTCGCGGACGAGATTCTCGCTCATGCTGAAGCCGTTTTCGTACATGCCCTCGAAGCCGCCGTAGATCTGGACGTCGATGCCGAGACCGTCGAAGTCGAACTCGGTGATCTCGATCGTGCAGTTGTCGATGATCTCCGCGATGCCGCCGACGTCGTGGAAGAACTCCTGCAGCACCGCGGTCTGGCCGACCTTGGGGTGATCGTTGCCGCAGCCGGAGTCCGGCGGATCCACGGGGTCGGGCTCATCGGGATCAGGCTCATCAGGATCCGGGTCGTTCGGATCGGGCTCGTCGGGCTCGGGCTCGTCGGGCTCGGGCGGGTTCGGGTCGAAGTTCTGCGACAAGAACGCGACCAGGTCGCGTACGTCGTCGTCGGAAAGGCGGCTCTGTGCCCAGAAGGGCATCACGCCGCCGGTCAGGCCCGTGTACACGCCGCTGGTCGGGCGACCGCTGGTGCGGACGCGGCGGGCGATGTAGCCGGGCTCCAGCGCCAGGGCGCTGACCGCGATCGCGCGCTGCGTGCCGATGCCGTCCTGCCCGTGGCATTCCACGCAGCTGCTGTTGAACAGCGCTTGCCCGGCAGCCGGGTCGCCGCCGCCGAGGTCGGCCGGGGGCTCCACGATGTTCGAGGTGACCTCGGCTTCGGAGCCCGCTTCGCTTTCGAGATACGCCATCACCGCGAGCATGCGGTCGTCTTCGGCCTCCCACGGGTCGGCGTTCATCCACTCGGTGAGACACGAGTTGATCGCGTCGTCGATGGTATCGAGCTGGCCGTTCTTGAAGCTGGCCCGACGGGTGGCGCCACCCAGCGGGTGACCCGCGCGCAGCGTTCCCTCGCCCTCATTGATCGCGTGGCAGTTGGTGCAGGCGAACGTGTTGCCGCCCTCGACCGGGGTCTCGTACAGCCGCTGTCCGGTCGCGACTTGCTCCGGGTCGAGCGGCACGCCGCCATCGTCGTCGCCGTCGCAGCCGGCCAGTGCGGTGGCGGCCAGCAGCGGCAGGGTGAGGGAAAGGGTGCGCCAAATCATTGTTGATTCCTGTCCCGGCCCAACGCCGCAGCGTGGGCCTGCGTCCCCGTATGCGGGCTCCTCGAATCGGTTACACACGATCGTGCTCGACCCGGCATACTTTCGGCGCCGCTCGCGATGACCCAGGTCGACCAGTTCGAAAGTGCGTTTCGCGCTGCCACGAAGGCCGTGTATCGGCCCGAGCCGGTGGCGCTGGAGCGCGTTCTCATCGTCACCGATCTCGACCCCGTCGATGCGCAGGGCTTCGGCCAGAGCATCGAGGCCTTCTTGAAACACGCGGCCGGGGCTCGGTCCGCGACGTTTCAGACCATCGCCGGGGTGGAAGCACGGTCGACGGGGCAGCTGCTTCAGCTCGTCGAAGACGCGGCGCCCTCGCTGGTGTGTGCGTACCGCAACCTCTACAGCGATGGATGGAAGTGGCCGCACTCGCTCGGGGAAGCGCTCGACCTGCTGACCCAGACGACGGAGGCCCCGGTGCTGGTGCTGCCGCATCCGAAGGCCGAGCGCGCTGCCGATCATGCGCTGGTGAACACGAACCGCGTGCTCGCGGTGACGGACCACCTCGCCGGCGACGACCGGCTCGTGCATTGGGCCGCCGCGATGACCGAGGACGGCGGCACGCTGACGCTGAGCCACGTCGAGGATGCACAGGTCTTCGAGCGCTACCTCGACGTCATCTCCAAGATCCCGAGCATCGACACCGACAACGCGCGCGCGACGATCGAAGCGCGGCTGCTCAAGGAGCCCACCGACTACATCGACTCGGTTCGCGACGCGCTTGCGGCCGCAAACACACCGATTACCGTCGAAGCGCTGGTCCAACTCGGGCACCAGCTCTCCGACTACCGCCGGCTCATCGACGAACGCCGGATCGACATGCTCGTCCTCAACACCCGTGACGACGAGCAGCTCGCCATGCACGGGCTTGCGTATCCCATCGCGGTGGAGCTACGCACCGTTCCGATTTTGATGCTGTGACCGCCATGCCTGTGCTCGCATTCTCCGAGGGCGGACACCACGAGGTGTCGACGTCCGTTACGCTGTTGTTCTCGGCGATTCTGGTCGCGATGATCGCGTCGCTGGCGTTGGAGGAGAAGATCCACGCCAAGAAGTCGCTCATCGTTGGCGTCTTCGCGATCGTCGTGCTGTTCCTCGGGATGGTGTTCGAGGTCGTCCCCGGCTCGGTGCCGGTCGACATCCTGGGCGAGACGCTGACGCTGCCGATCTACATCCCGGGCATCGACTGGTCGGTCATCGCGATCATTCTGGGCTCGAGCCTGTTCGTCGACGTCACGTCGAAGTCGGGCCTGTTCACCTGGATCGCGATCAAGCTGACCAAGGCATCCCGCGGAGAGCCGCGACGACTGCTGTGGTTCTACGGCTTGATGACCGTCGTGTTCTCGGCGGTGCTCAACAACGTCACGGCGATGATCATCGTCGGCTCGCTGACGGGCGTGTCGCTGCGCAAGCTGGGTCGCGCGGAGCTGATGCTCGGGTTCCTGCTCGTCGAGGGCCTGCTGACCAACATCGGCGGCCTGCTCACGCTGATCAGCTCGGTCCCCAACATCATCGTGGGCACTGCCGCCGGCATCAGCTTCGTGTCGTTTTTCGTCGCGGCGGCGCCGTTCGTCGTGGTGGGTACCGCGCTGACGATCTGGATGGGGGCGACCTTGTTCAAGATCCCGGTGCTGCGTACCGACGAGGAGCGCGCCGAGGCCCAGCGGCAGGTGGAGGGCTTCGACGAGAACGATGGCGTGCAGAGCAAAGGCTTCTTCACCTTCGCGACCGTCATGCTCTGCGCCTTCATCGTGGTCATCGCGACCACGTCGGTGCTGCCGTACATCCAGGATCTGGGCATGGGGTACGTCGCGCTGACGTTCGCGGCGATCATGCTCATTCGCTACAAGTCGAGCGTCGATACCTACTACCGCGCCGTCGATTGGGATCTCCTCGGGTTCTTCGCAGCGCTGTTCGTCGTCATCAACGTCATGGAGCACGCGCAGGTGCTGACGATGATCGGGCACGGCCTCGAGGTGATCATCGGATGGGGTGATGTGGCCGGCACCGGCGCGATCCTCGTGGCGTCGGCGCTGGCCAGCTCGGTGACCGACAACATCCCGCTCGCCGCGATGCTCGCCAAGATCCTCGGGGGCATGGGGACACCCTCGGACTCTGCGCTTTGGTGGTCGGTCGTGTTCGGTGCCAACCTCGGTGGCAACATCACGCCAATCGGGTCGGCATCGACGCTCGTGGCGGTGACCATCATGCACAAGAACGATTTGAAGGTTTCGTTCGGCGGGTTCGTCACCAAGGCGGTCCCGTACGCCGCGGCGCAGCTGGTGCTTGCCGTGCTCTACGTGCTGCTCGTTCTGCGTTGACCACGACACCTGCGTCGCGGGCGGTCCAGTCGTTGCGACATCGGTGTCCCGATCTCGTGCGCCGACGACTCTCAACTGCGCGAGCGGTGGAAATGCGAGTCTTGGCATCCCGTCTGCAATGCATGGAGGGTGAACGCAGTGGGCTTGCGAAGCAGCGATGCAGGACCCGTGTTCACGTCGGGGCCGTTCCTTTCCGGGGGCGGTTGGGAAGACTCGGTGCGGCGCCGTGGGGGCGCGTGCGTCGTATCGAGGGCCCCGTCGTTGTGGAGGCTCCCGCGCGGGGCGACGTCGCAGCGCGACATCGCTTTGGGTCATTGAACATGCCCCGCGCGGGGGCTGCACCACTCAAGCTCAGAGGCGGTCGGCGGGGCGCTCGAGGTTGGCGGCGGCGGTGACCGTCGGTTGATCCTGCACGTCGTCCAGGGATGGCGCCACGCACATCAAGGCTGCGGCAGCGGTGAGCACGGCCGACCACGCGGTGGTCCTCCACTGCAGCGTGACGATCGCGACCGCGATCGCGGGCGCCAGCAGGACCCACGGTGACCCCGTCGACAGCGCGACGGCGGCGGCAGGCAGCGGGGCCAAGAGCACGGTCGCCACTCCAGCCACGACGGGCGGGAAGGGGGGAAGCACCAGCGCCGCGGCGAGGGCCAGCACGATCGCGCCACCGATGACGTGGCCGCTGAGCATCGCGGCAACGGACAGCAGGGCGACGATCAGGAAGCTGGGAACGCGGAGCGAAGTGGGCACGGCACCCGGAGTAGTGGCGCGCCGCCTCGCCGGTTACGCCTCGAGATCGATGGACCGCGATGACGAGCGGAATGGCGAGGTTCGATGCGATGTCGCCCGGTGTGGGTGCGACTCCGCTGACGTCAGTGCCTGTGCCGGGGTCGACCGCGCCGCGCACGGATTTTTTTCTCAGCCTCCGGAAGTCTCGACAGCCGCGGTGTCTAGATAGCGGGGACTGAAGGCCGCGCCCCGTCCGCCCGGGGGGGCGTGGACGGGAGCGCGGTCTGTTTTTATTGGTTGTCCGGTCGACAACGCCCAGAGCGATGGGGTCGGTCAGAATTCGGTCGCGCGCAGCGCATGCGGGCGACCGCGGGGCGGCGCTGCGATCGCAGGGGCCCACATGTGGCCTGGGCCACCGATCAGTCCCAAGAGGGTGGTCGCATGCTCCTGGATGCGGCACCATAGAGGCATCGTGGGTTCGCTCCATACGCTGTGGCTGACGCTCGCGTACGCGCCGGTGGCTCCGGCGCCCGCACCAGCTCCTGCGGCTCCGGTCACGGCGCCCGCACCGGCCCCGGGTACGCTCGTTGCGCCCCAAGCCGCGCCGGCGCCCGCACCTTCGCCGCAGCCCGAGGCTGCGCAGCCCGAGGCGGTTGCGGCCGAGCCTGCGCCCACCCCAGAGGCCACCGACCCGGCGGAGCCGACGGCTGTCGCGTCATCGTCACCTGCCGAGGCGATCTCTGATGAGCCGGTCGCCGTCACGGCCGCGGCGCAGCCGACGCTTGAGGCCGAACCGGCCCGCACGCACACGGTCACCGTCGTCCACCGCAAGACACGGTCGACCTCGTACGTGCGACCGAGCCAGCCGACACGGAGCGAACCCGAGCCGTTCTTTGTGTCCGGGTACGGCGGCATCACGACCCGATTCTCCGGCGTGGCCCGCAAGATGGGCGCACTCCGGGGCGTTCACGGCGGCCTGCTGCTCGGCGACCGACTGACGCTGGGCGCGGCATACCACCGGCTCAAGCGTCGGTATGGTGCCCCAATTCTCGATGCCAATGACCGCCCGATGGCGCTCGCGATGGCATACGGCGGCGTCGAGCTTGGCGCAACCGTCGTCCGTCGCGGTCGGTTCGAGCTTGGACTCCAGACGCTGCTCGGTGCAGGTGCTGCGTGCGTGACCTACGACGTCAACACGCGCAGCCGCAGCGCGACCTGTGTCGATGGCGTTCGCATGATGGTCTTCGAGCCCAGCGCGATCGCCAACATCACGGTCACGGACTGGATGCGGCTTGGGTTCGAGGGCGGCTACCGAGGCGTCGCGCGGTCCGAGTGGCGACCGCCCACCGACTTCGACCTCTCGGGCGGATACTTCGGCTTCAACATCGACTTCGGTTGGTTCGCCCGCGACTGAGGCTCACCTCGAGATTTCGACCCACGAAAAAGCCCGGCACTGCTGCCGGGCTTTTTTCGATTCTAGAAGCGGCGGGTCCGGCTCAGTTGCCCGGCGCGCCGTCGGCGATCCAGTCACGCACCTGCGCCACGCGGCCCTCGTCGAGCAAAAACCCCGGGCTTGATGAGCGGTGCGTCGGTGTCGGCTTGGACCTCGTACGACATCAGCGATTCGTGCAGGCCGTCCGCGGTGAGGTCGAGGCCAAAGACCGCGTTCTCCCCCTGGTGGCAGGATGAGAAGGCGCAGCTCGACACGAAGGTGCTGTCGGCGATGGCGCGCAGCGACGCGGCGCAGCCGGCCGCCGCGTCGTCTGGCGTCGACGCGCGCTCGGGCAGCTCGGGCAGCTCGGCGTCTTCGGGGCGCGTCGGCGGCACGTACAGCTCGCCGTCGATCTCCGCCTGGGTCGGCAGCGTTTGGTCGGGGTGCTTGGGCAGGCCCAGCACGTTGCAGGTGGTGGTGCTGGAGTTGACGCCGTCCTGGACGTCGACGAGCTGCGAGCCGGACCCGACCGAGGCGTCCATCAAGACCTTCGAGTCGGCCAGGCGGAGCATCACGCACATCTCCTGTTCGCCGATGCCCCAGCCGATGTCGACGTCGCGCCAGTTGTAGTAGCCGCAGGTGAACTGCAGGCCTTGGGCGCCGCTGAGGTCGATGGGCGGATCGAAGGCCTTGCCGGAGCCGTCGGGATTGAACCCCTCGAGGCGGAAGATGCTCTCCCCATCGTGCGGGCCGCCCATCAGCGACAGGTCGAAGAAGTTGCCCAGGTAGTGGTAGTGCGGAATGACGTCGTAGAGCTTGAGGCTCAGCGCAGACGCGGCGGCGCCCTCATCGGTGCTCGCAAGGTCGCAGTCGCCGAAGAACCGAGACTCGCTCATCCGCGGAATGTTGAGGTCGAAGTACGTCAGCCGTAACGGCGCCACGACCACGTCGACTTCGCGCGGGTGAATGATCTCGAGGTGCATGCGCAGCTCGGTGTCGTACTCGGCGTTGGCCAGGTTGAGCGCGTGCCCGCCTGCGACCATCTTGTGGCGAGGCGGAATCTTCACGACCACGCCCTCGGGCAGCTTGAGCTCGTCGATGCGGGACTGCGTGGACTGGGCGAACAGAACTCGGCCGGAGATCGCCGCTTCGAGCTCGGTAGACCGGCTCGTCGTTGTTGAGCGTCCACGGAATGCAGTGCTGAATCTCTTCGTTGGCCGCGAGGGTGTCGTTGCCGAAGCTGTGGTTCACCCGGACGTGGCCTTCGGGCAGCGGCGGCAGCATGGCGCTGGCGTCTGCATCGTCGCCGGAGTCACCCGCGGGGGCGGTGTCCATGGTGGCGTTGTCGGCGTCGCGGCACCCAGCCAGCAGCATCATCGCGGCGACAGCCGGACTCCAGAACCTTGCGTTCCCCCATCGCGTTCATCGGCGATGCACCATCGCTCACGGCCACGCAAGACCGATGGCCGGCTCGCGGGATGCTTCGGCCGACGGAACGCGGGTCCGAAAAAGTCCGCAGAAGTCGTTTGACGACCTTCGATCGCGCTCGTACGTTCATTCGGTCGCTGCGCGGCCGCATCACGCGGGCCGAGGCGAACCGAGAGGAGGCATGACGATGAAGCCCTTTGCACCTGTTTCGATGTCTGTCCCCCTCTCGCGCACCGAGTCGGCCTGAGTTCGGGTCGGGCCTTCGAGCCTGACTCCGGTCTCGGTGTCCTGCTGCGTCTGGCGACCTTCGCCCGGACGCGGCCGGGGCTCGCGATCCATCGCGGACCCATTCGCGGTCACGGGGAGGGGGTTCAACTTTGCGTTTTCCCCATGCCCGAGGGCGTTCGCCCTCGATGGACTCGACATGCCCAAATCATCTCACCGGCGAGGACAGCCTCGCCACGGGGCAGCCATGCCCCCATCCCCGCTCGACATCGCGACAGGAGACTCCACCCATCACGAACATCCCAAGCTCCGACAACTCTGCCGACAAGCCCATGAACAGCTCGATCTGAGCGTGTCTGAACTCGGCGACGCTGCGCTCGCAGGGGCGTGGGTCGCAGGCGTTCGCGCCACGGCACGCGGTCGCACGCTCGTCGTCGAGGTCTCCGTACCGCGCATTGCCGACGTGATGCCGGCCTACGCCGCGCTCGACCGCGCCTCCGCGTATCTGCGAGAGGAGCTCGCCATGGCGATTCACCGCAAGCGCACGCCGTACCTCTCGTTCGTTGTGCTGCCGAGCATGGTGGTGCAGCCCCACCGAGAAGGAGGGGATCATGGCTGACGCCGACATCGGGGTCTGGACCGCCGAGCCGCTGCCGGCCGACGTGAAGCAGGCGCTCATGCGACTGGCCCGGCTCGATGACGTGGAGCGCATCGCGGTGATGCCCGACGCCCATCTCAGCGCCGAGGTGTGCGTCGGGCTGGCCGTCGGGACGCGCTCGCAGCTGCTGCCGGCCGCGGTCGGCGGGTGCATCGGCTGCGGAATTGCGACGCGTCGGTTCGACGCCGATCCAGCGCGCCTCGGGTCCCGTGCCCCGGCCATTTTGTCGGCGCTTCGGCGCGTCGTTCCCATCCTGCGTCATCCTCGACGGGATGCGCTGTCGCTTCCGGAGGACCTCGCGGACGCGCCGTTGAGCAGCCCGCGCCTGGAGGCTCTCAAGGGCGTCGAAGGGGTGTTGCAGCTGGGCACGCTCGGTCGTGGCAACCACTTCGTCGAACTGCAGGTCGACGACGCGGGGGCGTTGTGGCTGGCGGTCCATACCGGATCTCGCGGTCTCGGCCAAGCGATACGGTCGCACCACGAAGCGCGGGACGGACCGGGTCTGACGTGCATCGCGGCCGATTCGCCCGCGGGCGTTGCGTACCGCAGCGACGTCGCGTGGGGGCTTCGCTTCGCGGCGTGGAACCGTCGGCGCATCGTCGCGGCCGCAACGGAGGTCATCGCCGAGCATCTCGGGGCCGAGCCCGTCGCGTGCTCGGACCTCGACTGCAACCACAACTTCGTGCGCCACGAAACGCACGGGGCGTGGTCGGGCTGGGTGCACCGCAAAGGTGCCATCTCGGCCCGACGCGACGAACCGGGCATCATCCCGGGCTCGATGGGCACGTGGACCTTTCACGTGCAGGGGCGCGGCTGCGTCGACGCGATGCAGACCAGCTCGCATGGTGCGGGGCGGCGTTTGTCCCGTGCGCAGGCGCGACGTCGGATCCGCGTCGAGGCGCTGCGGGCGAGCCTGCACGGGGTGTACTTCGACCAGCGTCGAGCGCGGCAGTTGGTCGACGAGGCACCCGAGGCCTACAAGCCGATCGAAGCGGTGATGCGTGCGCAGCGTGCGTTGACTCGGATCGTCCGGCGGCTGCGGCCGGTTCTCGTCTACAAGGGCGTCTGAACTGACGCATGCGAGGCGGGGTGCCATGTAGCGCCCCGCCTCGTGCTGGTAGGCTCCGGCCCGATGCATCGTTGGGGGACCCTCTCGTGAGCCTGCCGGTTACACAGCGTCACGGCAAAGCCCTGTCGCCCACGGGACTTCGTCCCTTGGACGCGCCGGCGTGGATCGACGGCATCGACAACCCGTACCTGCACGGCCACTTCGCGCCGATCGGAACCGAGCTCGACGTCGATGCGCTCGAGGTCGAGGGGGAGCTGCCGCGCGAGCTTCACGGCGCCTACTTTCGCAACGGCCCCAACGCCGTACACGCGCCCACGAACCGCTATCACTGGTTCGATGGCGACGGCATGGTGCACGGCATCTGGTTCGAGGACGGCAAGGCCCGCTACGCGAATCGCTGGGTGAAGACCGCCGGCCGCGACCTCGAAGCCGAGCGCGACGGTGCCGTGTGGCCGGGCGTGCTCGGGCCGTTCGACTTCTCGCTGCCGATGGGGCCGATCAAGGACACCGCCAACACCGACCTGCTCGCGGTCGGCGGTCGCCTGCTCGCGCTTTGGTATGAGTCGGGCAAGCCGTACGCGCTGAACCTGCGCACGCTGCAGACCGAGGGCGTGGAGGACTTCGGCGGACGGCTGACCTTCCCGCTGTCGGCCCACTCGAAGACCGACCCGGCGACAGGCGACTTCATCTTCTTCAGCTACGGCGACAAGCCTCCGTACATGCGCTATGGCGTGCTGCGGGCCGACGGCACCCTGCACCACGTGGACATCGACCTGCCGGGGCCGCGCCGTCCTCACGACATCGGGGTCACGCCGAACTACTCGGTGCTGCACGACTTCCCAGTGTTCTTCGATCCGGCGCTGTTCAAGAAGACGGGCAAGCGCATTCCGCTGTTTCACCCCGACGTGCCCACGCGCTACGGCGTCATCCCGCGCTTGGGGAACAACGACGACGTGCGGTGGTTCGAGTGCGAGCCCTGCTACATGCTGCACGTCGTCAACTGCTGGGAAGAGGGCGACTGGGTGGTGATGGTCGGCTGCCGCACCGCGGACCCCTCGCTGCGGCCCGACCCCGCCGACGGCAAGATCGCGGCGATGCTCAGCGGCCTGAAGCTGCAGGCCAACCTGTATCGCTGGCGCTTCAACCTGAAGACCGGCGCGGTCGATGAGGGTCCGCTGGACGACTACAACGCCGAGTTTCCGATGATCAATCCGGCGGTCACGGGCACGTCGAACCGGTACGCGTACCTGCAGCACATCCCGTTCGAGATCCCGGCCACGTTCCACGGCCTCGTGAAGTACGACCTGCAAAGCGGTGCGTACACCGAGTTCTCCTACGGAACGGGCGTGTACGGGAGTGAGGCGCCGTTCGCCGCGCGATCCGGAGCCACCGAGGAGGACGATGGATGGCTCGTCTCGTTCGTCACCGATACGAACGACTGGTCCAGCCGGTGCTTGGTGTTCGACGCGCGCGACGTGGCGGCCGGACCGGTGGCCTCGGTCAAGCTTCCGCAGCGGGTGCCCGCAGGCTTTCACGCGACCTGGGTCGACGGAGCGACGCTCGGTGCTGCAGGCTGACGCGCTGGTCGGAACCTGGGACCTCTTAGCGTTCACCGTGGCGCTGCCCAACGGCACCGCGCTGCATCCCATGGGCGAGGATGCGCGCGGCCGCTTGATGTATGGCGCGGACGGCCGCATGGCGGCGATGCTGAGCGAGGCCACGCGCACGCCGCTGTCGACCCCGCGCCTGGAGGCGTACGGCAAGGCGCCCGACGCCGAGAAGGTGGCGGCGTTCGACTCCCACCTCTCCTATGCCGGGCGCTTCACCGTGGAGGGTGAGGTGGTGGTGCACCACGTCGAGTTTGCGTCGGTGCCCAACATCGTCGGCCTCGAACAGCGACGGGACGCACTGCTGGAGGGGGATACCCTCATGCTTCGGTACGCGGTGACGAGCCGCAGGGGGACCCGACACAACATCTTGCGCTGGAGACGAGCATGACGAACCTCGCCGAGACCTGGTTCTCCACCCATCAGTCGCGCCTCGAGCGTGCCGTCGAGGCCTGCGCGGCACGCCACGCATGGACGCCGTTCATCGAGTCTCCCTCGCGCGGGCTGCATCCTCAGGGCGCGAAAGCGGAAGGCCAGGCCTGGTTCGAGGCTGCGCTGGGCACGTCCTATCCGCTGACCATGCCCGGCGAGGTCGGGCGAACCGGCGCGGAGATCTCGCCGTACACCGCCGAGCCGCTGGACATCGACTATCCCAAGGTCGAGGTCGAACCGCTCTACACGGCCATGCATGCGGCACTGCCGAGCTGGCGCGACGCATCGGTGCAGGCGCGGGTCGGCGTGTGCATGGAGATGCTCGCGCGGCTGGCCAAGGACGTGTTCGCGAACGCGTTCGCCACCATGCACACCGCGGGGCAGGGCTTCATGATGAGCTTTGCGGGCAGCGGCGCGAACTCGCTGGACCGCGGCCTCGAGGGGCTGGCGTTCGCGTACAAGGCGATGCGTGACATCCCCACGGCGACGACCTTCGAGCGCAGCTTTGGCGGCGCCCCGGTGCGGCTGGAGAAGCGCTACCGGCTGATGCCGCGCGGCATTGCGGTGGTCATCTCGTGCGGCTCGTATCCGGCGTGGAACGCCTATCCGGCGCTGTTCGCCAACCTCGCCACGGCGAATCCCGTGGTGATCAAGCCGCACCCCGATTGCATTTTGCCGATGGCGCGCGCCGTCGAGATCGTGCGCGACACGCTGGCGGAGGCGGGCTTCGACCCCAACCTGGTCACGCTGGCCGCCGACACCCGGGCCGAGCCGGTCACCAAGGACCTGCTGCTGCACCCCAAGACCGCGATCATCGACTTCACGGGCAGCCAAGGCTTTGGCGCCTGGATCGAATCGAACTGCCGGCACGCAGACGTGTACACGGAGACCGCGGGGTGCAACGCCGTGGTGGTGGAGTCGGCCGACGCCATCGAGCCGGTGCTCGACGCCATCGCGCAGAGCCTGTGCCTGTTCTCGGCGCAGATGTGTACGGCGGCCCAGAACGTCTTCGTGCCTGCGGACGGGGTGCGCGTGGGTGATGCGCGGGTCTCCCCGCAGGCGTTTGCGACGAAGCTTGCGGCGGCGATCGACCGCATGCTCGCGGACCCGAAGCACGCGGCGGGCATCTGCGGCGCGCTGCAGAACGAGACCATTGTCGGCACCCTGGCCGCGCTCGCCGAGCACCCCGGCGTGGTGCGCCCGAGCACCCCATATGCCCACCCGCAGTATCCGAACGCACGCACGGCCACGCCGCTGGTGCTGGCCGCGACGGCCCCCGACAGCGCATACCAGCAGGAACACTTCGGCCCGGTCGGCTTCGTGATCACGGCGGCAGACCGCGACGCGGCGCTGCGGTTTGCGAGCGAAGACGCGGGGCGGTTCGGCTCGATCGCGAACTACGCCTACTCCGTCGACCCGACGTTCATCGATGCCATCGAGGACGCCTTCGCCCACAACGGCGCGTCGGTCGGCATCAACCTGCTCGGCCAGCGACCGATCAACTTCACGGCCGCGTTCAGCGACTATCACGTCACCGGCCTCAATCCCGCCGGCAACGCCTGTCTGACCGACCTGGCGTTCGTCACCCGGCGATTCCGCATCGTGCAATCGAAGAGGGAAGTTCCATGCCCGTCGCCCCCGACATCCTGATCCTCGAAGCCGCCCGCACGCCGATCGGCTCGTTCCTGGGCTCGCTCAGCCGCGTCTCTCCCACGGCGCTGGGCGTTCACGCTGCCCGCGGTGCTCTCGCGCGCGCCAAGGTCGACCCCGAGCGCATCGACGCGACGTTCTTCGGCAACGTGCTGCAGTCGGCCAAGGACACCGTCTACCTTGCGCGCCACGTCGGCCTGCAGGCGGGCGTGCCCGAAGATCGCGCTGCGCTGGTGGTCAACCGCGCGTGCGCGTCGGGGCTCGAGGCCATCGTCCAGGGCGCCAAGGCGCTTGCGCTCGACGGCGCTTCGTTCGTCCTCGCCGGCGGTGCCGAAGCGATGAGCATGACGCCCTACGCGATGCGAGGCGTGCGGCAGGGCTGGAAGATGGTGAAGTCCGACGTCGACGACGTGCTGTTCAGCGCGCTGTTCGACCCCATGGCGGGCTGCTCCATCGGGGAAACGGTCGAGCACCTCGCGGCCGACCAGGGCATCACGCGTGAGCAGGCCGACGCCGCTGCGGTCGAAGGCCAAGCTCGCGCGGCGAAGGCCCAGGCCGAGGGCGTGTACGCCGAGGAGATCATTCCCGTCGCGGCCGGATCCCGGCGACGCCCGGTCATGGTCGAGGTGGACGAAGCGCTGCGGCCGAGCACCACCAAGGAAGGGCTGGCTGCGCTGCCGGGCCTGTTCGAGGGCGGGGTGAACACGGCGGGCAACTCCTGCGGGCTCAACGACGCCGCGGCCGCGGCGGTCATGGCGAGCGCCTCCGCCGCGAACGAAGCCGGCCTTACGCCGCTGGGGCGCGTGGTGAGCTGGGCCAGCGTGGGCGTGAACCCGAAGCTCATGGGTCTGGGCCCCATCGAGGCCAGCCGCAAGGCGCTTGCGGACGCTGGCTTGACCGTGAAGGACCTCGACGTGGTCGAGCTCAACGACTCGTTCGCGGTGCAGTCGATCGCCGTGCAGCGAGCGCTCGAGCTCGACCCCGCGACCGTCAACCCCAACGGCGGGGCGCTGGCGCTCGGCCACCCGATGGGCGCCACCGGCGTGCGCCTCGTGCAGTCCGCCCTCTACCAGCTGCGTCGAACCGGAGGGCGCTACGCCCTGGCGACGGTGTGCGTCGGCGGCGGGCAGGGTACGGCGATGGTGCTGGAGCGGACCTGAGCATGCACATCACGATCGTCGTGTATCCGGGCGTCACCATGCTCGACGCGGTGGGCCCGGCCGAGGTGCTCACCCGTCTGCCGGAGGCGTCGGTCACCGTCGCGTCGCTGCAGCCCGGCGAGGCGGTGCGCTCGGACACGGGCGTGTGGGCGATGCAGCCCGACGCTGCGATTGCGGACGTCGCGTCCACGGACCTCCTGCTGGTCCCGGGCGGACCGCTGACGGGCACGCTCGCCGAGGATGCGCAGGTGGCCGCGTCGCTGCAGCGCTTGCATGCATCCGCCTCGGTGACGGCGTCGGTCTGCACGGGGTCGCTGCTGCTCGGTGCGGCCGGGATTCTTCGCGGGGTTCGGGCGACGACGCACTGGGCGTGCCTCGACGAACTCGAAGCGCTCGGCGCCGTGCCGGTCCGCGAGCGGGTCGTGGTCGACGGGTCAATCTACACCGCCGCGGGGGTCTCCTCGGGCATCGACATGGCGCTGCGGCTCACCGCCGATCTGCAGGGCGAAGCCCTCGCGCGCCGGCTGCAGCTCGCGATCGAGTACGACCCGCAGCCCCCGTTCGATAGCGGCTCTCCGCGCACGGCCGACCCCGCGCTGGTTGAGTCGCTGCGCCGACGCTTCGCGACGATGGCTGAGCGAGAGCGCGGCTGAGCTACTGAATCTCGAGCAGCTCGACGTCGAACACGAGCGTGCCTGCGGGGCGTCCCGGCATGCCTTTGTAGGCGAGGTCTTCGGGGATCCACAGGCGGTGCTTGGCGCCCACCGACATCAGCTGCAGGCCCTCGGTCCAGCCGGGGATGACCTGGTTGAGCCCGAAGGTGGAGGGCTCGCCGCGCGCGACCGAGCTGTCGAACATCGCGCCGTCGGTGGTCCATCCCGTGTAGTGCACCTTCACGACGTCGGTCGCGGCCGGCTTGGGCCCGTCGGCTTCGGTAAGCACGCGATACGCCAGCCCGCTGTCGGTCGTGATGGCCTCAGCCGGCGGTGCTGCGACGTCGTCGGGTGCGGGGATCGGCTCGGGCTCGTTGCACGCGAGCGGAAGCAGAGCGAGGGCGAACGCAAGGCGACGCATCGTCGGAGCCTACTCCGGGTCGGCGCCGTGTGTCGCGCCGGCGGCGTCCGCAGGCTGCCCCGGTGCGTCGGTGTTCCAATACTCCATCACGCGAGCCCGAATGCGGCGGTCGAGCGCCTCGCCGAACTCCTGGCGATCTGCGTCGGTGAAGTATGCAAGCGCGAAGAGTCCGGTCTCACGGGCGGGCGCGGCGGGGTCGTCGACCGAGGTCGCCCAAAACAGGAGCGAGAGCACATCGCCGTCGTACGCATGGAGAGCTTCGGCGCGTTCGACCTTCTCCATGTCCGCCTCGTCACCTTCGAGGCGGCCGAAAACGATGCATGGATGCTCCGAGCAATCCGTGGCTTCTACGCTGCCAGCGACGCCCGATTGATCGAGCGCCGACGAGACGCCCGTGGACAGCGCTGCGCTCGTGAACCGGGCTTCGGGCGTCCCTCGCTGCTCGATCGGCTCACCGAGCAGCTCGACGCGCTCTTCGACGCACGCTGTCAGGGCCTCTTGAACGCGCGCGTGTTCCTCGGGGTCGATGGCGGCGGCGGGCGCTACAGCTTCATCCGCCACAGCGGCGGGTGCTTCGTCCCGTCGGCGGAAGGCGGTGCGTCGTCGGGCGCGGTTGGCTTCTCCAAGTCCGGCACGCTTCGCTGCGCGGTCGTCGGCGCTGAATCGATGGTCGCCCGACGCGCGTCGTGGTCCTTTGCGGGCCCGTGTTCCATCGGTGCCCCTCGCAGGGTCTGGGCTCGACGGTTCGCTTGGCCATACCGCCACGACGAGGCCGGCCAGCGTCAGCGCCACGACCGCGGCGCCTACCATCCACGACTTCATGCACGCCAGTGTAGAAGCTCGTGCGCGCGCTTGTCCTGTGTGCGCCCGCAGGCGATCGTGTCGAGGTGTCGGACGCCCCTCGCATCGTGACCCAGACGCACGACTCCGTGCTCCAGATCTCCCTCGACCGCGCCGCCAAGCGCAACGCGTTCGATCTGCAGATGCTGCGCCAGCTCGCCGAAGCCGTGACCGCCTACGAAGCGGACCCTGCGCTCCGGTGCGCGGTGCTGTGCGCGAACGGAGACCACTTCACGGCGGGGCTGGACCTGGCCGAAGTCGGACCCGCAGTTCGAGGTGGAGCGCCGTTGTTCCCGCCGGGCTCCGTCGACCCGCTGGGCTTGGCGCCGCCGCTGCGGACCAAGCCGCTGCTCATGGCGGTTCAAGGTTGGTGCCTGACCATCGGCATCGAGCTGCTGCTCGCGGTCGACGTTCGCATCTGCGACGAGACCACCAAGTTCGGGCAGATCGAGATCAACCGCGGCATCTTCCCGTTCGGGGGCGCGACGGTTCGACTGCCGCAGGTCGCCGGCTGGGGCAATGCGATGCGGTGGTTGCTCACCGGGGATACGTTCGATGCAGCCGAGGCGCTGCGGATCGGCCTCGTTCAGGAAGTGACGCCAGCTGGGCAAGCCACTACGAGGGCGCTCGAGCTCGCCCAGACGATCGCCTCGCGAGCACCCCTGGGTGTGCAGGCCACGATCGAGTCGGCCGATGCCGCGGATCGACAGGGCATGCAGCCAGCGATCGACGCGCTCATTCCTACCGCGCAGCGCCTCATGGCGACCGAAGACGCGGCGGAGGGCGTGCAGTCGTTCCTCGAGCGCAGAGAAGGCAACTTCAAGGGGCGCTGAGAGGCGTTCGCGACGCGGCGGTGGGGGGCAGCTGCGCCGGCTCCTGGTCCGCGGGCATCCCCGCCTGCTCAGCCTCGGTCAGTCGCGCGTAGATCTCGATGAGGTTGCCGCTCGGATCGCGCAGCCACAGCTCGTGCAGGGGAGTCTCGCGCCAGGTCGTTCGGCCAGGCTTGTGAAGCGCGAAGCCTGCCTGCGCAGCGCGGTGCTGGGCGTCGACCACCGCGCGACGGGAGCCGACGTCGATCCCGAGGTGGTACAGGGGGTCTTGGTGCAGCGGCATGCCGTCGTCGACGGGCAGCACGAAGTTGGTTCGCAGCCGCTCGCTCACGAAGGCCACGTAGCGGTGCGTCCAGGCGCTGGGCGTGACATCGAGCAGCCAGCTGTAGAAGCGCGCCGAGGCGGCGAGGTCCTTCACGCGGATGCTCGCATGGAACTCTTGGGGACTGGGTCCCGGAGGGACGTTTCGGAGTGCCGCGAGCACGTCGAGTCGGGTCGCAATCTGGTCGCGCGCGACTCGAAAGTGCTGCAGCCGCTCTTCGTCGGAGAGGTCTTCGTCCTTGCGGTCGGGGTCCTGCAGCGGCCAGTGCATGCGCGGGGCCGTCGAGAGAAACACGGGGCACACCTCTTCGGCGCACAGCGTGATCACGAGGTCGACGGTTTCGGCGTCGATGGTGTCGACGCGTTTCGAGTACTGGGTGGCGAGGTCGATCCCCTGCTCGGACATCGCCGCGATGGCGAACGGGTTCACGCGGCTGGGTTGCGAACCCGCCGATTGCACGCGCACGTCCGCGCCGAACTTGGCGCGCGCGAGGCCCTCGGCCATTTGGGACCGCGCCGAGTTCGCGACGCACAGAAACAACACGCTCTCGAAGGAAAACCCTGCCATCGGGGAAGCACGGTCGCAGGCCCGTCCGTCGAGCACATCGCAGCGAGGTTGCGTGCAGGTGACGGCTCAGGGCGGCCGGGAGCTGGCCACGGGCTCAGGGAATCGCGGATTCGCTTCCTCTGGGAACATGGTCACCGCGCGCGAAGCGGCCGGTGAGGCGTTGCCACCGGCTCCGCGGTCGCCGAGGATGGTCGCGCTGCCGCACGACGCTCAAGAGCTTTATCGCGATGAACGCGTCGCGTTCTTCGCCGCCGGGGAGGCCTTCTTCGTCCGCTGGGTCGATACGCCCACCATGCGCCAAATGCAGGCGATGGCCGACGTGGCGCGGCCATATGAGGCGGTCGTGCCGGGGGGCTGTGGACTCTTCAACCTGGTCGTTTCGGGGAAGGCGAACTTTTCGCCGGAGTTTCGCGGGCGCGCATCCGAGGTCAGCCGGGATCCAACGCGGTTCCGTCGCTTTCGCACGCACGTGATTCTGATCGATGGCCTACGCGCCGTGACGGTGCAGCTGTTCGTCAACACGTTCGCTCGGCTCGCGGGGGCGCCCGTTCCGACGACGGCGGTTCGCAGCGTAGAGGACAGCTGCAGCTGGGCCGCGCCGCACCTTCAGGGTGCTGGCTGGACGATCGAAGCTCTCCAGCGCGTGCACGCGCAGGTGCTCGACGAGTCGAGCTAGTCGTCGTTGTCTCGGGCACGAACGACAGAAGCGCGAAGCGATGCACGCCCCGCGCTTCTGCAGGAGTCGGACCGGGTCCTCAGCGAGCGATGGCGCTGGACGCGACCGTCTCGACGACCCCGTCGTGTCGCCAAACCAGCGCGCGGAAGTCGAGTGCCTCGGTCGGAACCTCCGCCACGACCCAGCGCCCGCCGTCGTCCGAGAGATCCCCCTCGACCGCGTCGACGGTGATCGATGCCGCGCCGTCGAGCTCGAAGGAGATTGTCGAGCTGCTCTGATCTGGATCGAGGCGCTCGCCGTGAAGCGCAAACCAGCTCTGGCTGCCGTCGGGGTAGGCGTGCCCGAGCACGAGCGTGGTATCGGGAGCCGGCGGTGCCGCGCTCCAGGCCGACAGCGTCTCGATGCGGGCCCGCGTCTTCTCCCAGGTCCAGTCGCTCACCCACGACGGGCCGCAATAGGACATATAGTCGTAGCTGTTCGAGCCGTAGATGTCGCCGCTCTTGGCCCCCCAGCCCCAGCCGCTGAGCTGGCCGTTGTTGTACGGGTAGGCGGGGTCGGTTCCCGAGGCGCCGCCGCCGGGACAGAACACGTGGTTGAGCCCCTGGTTGTGGCCGATCTCGTGAACGACGGTGCCCGACGAACTCTCGGGTTGGAACCACACGTTGGCGCTGACGCGCTGGAAGGACGAGTTCTGCGACGCGCCGGGTACGTACGCGATGCCGGTCGTGCCCGCGTTGCCGCACCCGGTCACGAAGCAGCCGATGTTGACCAGGCCTGCGTAGTAGACCCCTGGTGCCGCGCCGTCCTGACTTTTGAGCTGGCTGAGGAAGCCGAGGATGTCGCCGAGCTGGTTGCCGCTGTTGACCGCGCCCCCGTAGTCGACGACCTGGCGGTAGCTGATGTCGAGCTGTGTGATCGGGTTCTGGTCGTAGAGCGCGTTCTCCAGGATGGTTCGGTTCGCTTGGCTCAGGTCGGGCGTGAGTCCGCCGCCAGCGTTGTAGCGAAGCGGGACCACCACCACCTCGAGGACGTGCGCCCCCGTGGCAGTGCCGGCTTGCTCGAAGCCGTCGGCCGGAACGCGCGCGCCATCGTTCGCCGCTGCGCCCGGCAGGCTGTCGTCGGTCTCAACGATCTCGAAGGCGAACGAGGACCCCTGGTCGATCACGCCCGCGGGGACCTCCCACAAGAACCCGCCGTCGAGTGACGTGGGATCGGGCGCGCCGGAGACCGAGCGAACGTCCGTGTAGATGTCTTCGCTCCCGCCACTGCTCACGATGAGTCGCCCTTCGAGCTCGCGTGGCGTGAAGCCGCTGCCGAGCGTCCAGAAGCCACGAACGAGCGTCGGTCGACCGGCGATGAGGTCTGCGTTGCGCTGCGTGGGCGAAAGATAGGAGCCGTCACGGACGACCTCGATCACCACGCCCTGGTTCATCTCGATCGAGGACCACGCGATGTCGCGGGCCAGCTCGGAGTCGGGCGGAGGTTCGACGTCGGAGCCGGTTTCCTCCGAACCGGTTTCATCGCCCCCGTCGTCGTCGTCTCCGGAGGGGTCCGTCGTGGGATTCGTCCCGTCACCGCCGGTTGGGGAGTCACCCCCATCGTCGGCTCCGGAGCTCCCCCCAGAAGGGTCGCCGCCAGAGCCTGGACCACCGCCGTCGGCCGAGCCCCCGCTCGCGCCGCCGTCGTCGTCCTCGTCGTCGTCACCACTGTCAGCAAACCCGTCGGTGCCCGCATCCACCCCTGCGCCGTCGGGAAGTCCGACGTAGCAACCGACGCTCCATGCCAACAGGGTCAGCAATGTTGCGTTGGTCGTTCGATTTGCCATGCGAACGCGGATAGCAGGTCGTGACCAAACCCATCAATCAATTGTTTCGTAACAGCACTACCGAAAAATTCGAACAATCCGCGAACTTGCGTTGTCTTGGTAAGCGTCGCAACCGGCGAGTCCGCCGCCTGCGGTGCATCGTGCTGAACGTGTCACGGTGCATACCCTGTCTCCAAAGTGCAGGGTGCTGGCGGGCGCTGTAGGGACATCAGTGCAGACGCAGGTCGAGGTGCGCCGATGTGGACGCACAACGGCTCAGCGTGCAGGCCAGCCGCAGCCGATGGCGAAGAACTCTGGGTCCGCGTCCTTGAGTTCCTCGAACCATGCAGCCCACCAGTCCTCAGCGCGCCAGGCGAAGTCGGCCACGTCGGGGTCGGCCTCGACGGCGGCGGCCATCTCGGGACTGTCCAGGTCGATGGTGCCGCTGGGCGTGCCGAGCCCGGGGACCTTGTTGGCCAGCCGCGGGTAGTCGGGGGCTTCGGCCCAGGCGTCGGTCGCGTTCTGCGGCAAGAAGTCGGGCAGGTCGGACCACGCCTCGATGAAGGTCATCTCGCCCGCGTCGTTGAACGTGAACTCCTCGTAGATCGGGCAGGGCCCGTTCTCGTACTCGAACTCGACGTAGCAGCGCGCGAAGGGCTGGACCTCGAAGAAACGGCAGTCGCGAACCGGAACGGTCGACGGATCGAGCTTCCGCAGGGAGTCGGCGGTGTTGATCATCGCCATCGCGCCGTAGCCGGTGAGCAGCAACCATGGCGGCCACTCCCACCGGGCCACCTGCGGGTGGTAGTTGGGCACGCTGTCGCGAGGGGCGTCGACGTCGAGCGTGTCGAAGTACGCTTCGGCTTCGGCCACGTAGTACTCGGGCGGCATCGTCGGGCGCAGGCAGTTCGCGGTGGCGCCCGGCGTGCCGAAGCCCTCGCAGCCCGTCGGCGGCGCCACGGTCCCCGAGGAGCTGCTTTCGTCGGCCGGGCCCGACGAGGTCGATGCGTCGCCGGTGGTGGCGGGGCCCGACGTGCTCGCGTCCTCGGCGGCCGGAGCGTCTCCATCGTCGCCGGTGCAGGCGCACGCGAGAACAGCGACCAAGGCCAGAACGTATCGCGAGTTCTCGAGCATGACCCACGATACCGCGGTGGCGCGGAGCCGAGGGCGCGCTCGTGCAGCGTCGACGGGCGCGGCTGCCCGCGCCAGGCCGGGTACACTCCGTCTCCGTGACGTTGGAGAGAGCCCCGTTCGAGAGCCTGCACCGCGACCTGGCGTTCTTGCTGTACGAGGTGCAGGGGCTGGAGGACCGCGACGCGCACGACCCGATGATCGAGGCGGCGATCAAGGTCGCGGCCGACCACTTTGCGCCGCACGCCGCCAAGTCGGACGCGAACGAGCCGACGTGGGATGGCCAGCGCCTGCAGCTCATCGAGGAAATCGGTCGAGCGCTGGACGCGTTCGTGGAGGGCGGGTTCTTGGCGGCGCCGTTCCCCGAGGAGGACGGAGGACTCGGTCTGCCGTACGCGGTGTATCAGTCGATGATGGCCGCGTTTCAAGCGGCCAACCCGGGCACCTCGGCGTATCCGTTTCTCACCTCGGCGGCCGCAAACCTGCTGCGCGTGTTCGGCAGTGATGATCAGAAGCGGCGCTTCATGGCGCCCATGCTCGAGGGGCGGTTCTTCGGGACGATGTGCCTCTCCGAGCCGCACGCCGGGTCGTCGCTGGCCGATCTGCGGTGCAAGGCGATTCCGCAAGCGGACGGCTCGTACCACCTCGTCGGCGACAAGATGTGGATCTCGGCGGGCGAGCACGACCTCAGCGAAACCATCGTGCATCTCGTGCTCGCGCGGCTGCCCGACGCCCCCGATGGCGTGAAGGGCATCTCGCTGTTTGCGGTGCCGCGCCACCACGTCGCCGAGGACGGGTCGCTCGGGGCGCGCAACGGCGTCACGCTGATTGGGCTGAACCATAAGATGGGGTACCGCGGCGCAGTGAACACGGCGCTGGCGTTCGGCGAGGACGCGCCGGCGGTGGGCGAGCTCGTTGGCAAGCCACACCACGGTTTGGCCTGCATGTTCCACATGATGAACGAGGCGCGCATCGGCGTGGGGCTGGGCGCGGCGATGATCGGGTACGCCGGATATCGCGTGTCGCTGGCCTACGCGCGAGACCGCGTGCAGGGGCGTCATCCTGACGCACGCCGCGGGCCTCCGGTGCCGATCGTCGAACACGCGGACGTGCGACGCATGCTGCTCACCCAGAAGGTGTGGGTCGAGGGGGCGATGGCCTTGGTGCTGGACTGCGCCCGCTTGGTCGATGCACAGGAGGCGACCGACGACGATGCAGAGCGGGCGCGTCTCGACGACCTGCTCGGCATCCTCACGCCGATCGCGAAGGCGTGGCCGTCGGAGTTCGGGCCGCGGGCGAACGACCTCGCGATTCAGATCCTCGGCGGCAGCGGCTACACCCGGGACTATCCGGTCGAGCGCTACTATCGCGACAACCGCCTCAATCCGATCCACGAGGGGACCAACGGTGTGCAGGGGCTGGACCTGCTCGGCCGGAAGGTCATGCAGAACGGCGGGCGCGCGTTTCGGACCCTCTATGCGCGTATGCAGGCGTCGGTGCAGGCGCACCGCGAGAACGAGGCGCTTTCCGAGATTTGCACGGCGCTCGAGGCTGCGCTTCAGCGGGTGGCCGGCGTGACGCAGACGCTCGGTGCGGCGGCGGCGGGCGGCAAGATTCGGCTCTTTCTCGCCAACGCGACCGAGTACCTGCACATGCTCGGACACGTGGTGATCGGCTGGACGTGGCTGGAGCAGGCCGCGGCTGCCGTGGCGGCGGGTGTCGACACCGATCCGTTCTACGCGGGCAAGCTTCACGCCGCGCAGTTCTTCGTCCGCTACGAGCTCCCGAGGGTGGAGCGCGCCGCGGCGCTGCTCGAGCGGCTCGACGACACCACGCTCACGATGCCCGACGCAGGCTTCTGAGCCGGCCGAAGCGGCTCAAAGCCGATTGCTTCCAGCCCGCGCCGTCGGGCTGTCGGGGTCTTCTGCAGCCTTGGCGGCGGCGGCCCGGCGCTCGGAGTAGCGGCTGACCATGAAGTCGCTGACGTCCCGGGTGAGCAGCGTGAACTTGTAGAGCTCCTCCATCACGTCGACCACGCGGTCTCGCAGCGGGGAGTCCTTCATGCGGCCGTCGTCGTGAAACTCTTGGTACGCCTTGGGCACCGACGACTGGTTGGGGATCGTCACCATTCGCATCCATCGCCCGAGCAGCCGCAGCGTGTTGACCACGTTGAAGGACTGCGAGCCGCCGCTGACCTGCATCACCGCGAGCGTGCGGCCTTGCGTGGGGCGGACCGACCCGAGCGAGAGTGGAATCCAGTCGATCTGGTTCTTGAATACGCCCGTGATCGCGCCGTGCATCTCGGGGCACGACCACACCTGACCTTCGGACCACAGCGACAGCTCGCGGAGCTCTTGCACCTTGGGATGGTCCTCGAGACCGGGGGCCTTCAGCGGAAGGTCGTGGCTGTGGAAGAAGCGGACCTCGCAGCCAAGACCCTCGAGCACGCGGGCGGCCTCTTCGGCGAGCAGCCGACTGTACGAGCGCTCACGCAGCGAGCCGTACAGCATCAAGATCTTCGGCGGGTCGGTCCGGATCGACAGTTCGGGGAAGACGGGAGTGGCGAGTTCAGGCGGGTTGCCGTCGTGGTAGCTCATCGGACACTGCGGGGTCAGAGACGTTCGACCAGTTGTTTGAAGAGTGCGACCGCGCCCGGCTCGACGCAGTAGCAGGTACGCGGGCCGTCGATGCTGCCGCGGATGAGGCCTGCATCTTTGAGCTGCTTGAGGTGCTGCGACACGGTGGACTGCGCAAGCGGAAGCTCGTCGACGAGGTCGCCGACGATGCATCCGTCGCGCTGAACCAGCAGCCGAACGATCGCGACCCGTACCGGATGCGCCAGCGCCTTGGCGAACGCCGCGAGGGCTTCATTCGCGGCACCCTCGTCGGCGGGGACGGGAGCCGTGGGCCGCGTGGGTGGGCAGCAGGGAGACGCGGTCATTGCTTATCGTCGATATACGATAAGCGCATCGAACGGGGCAAGGGGGGCTCGCAGCGCGCGAGGAGTCCCCCGAGCGCTGCCCCGACGCTCATCGTCAGCGGACCGTAGGCCAGCGTGCTGAACAGCCCAAGCACCAGCGCGGGTGCCAGCACAGCCGCGGGGCTCGTCGTCAGCCCCGGCGTGGTCGTGCCCACGTGGCCGAGCATCAACATCCACAGGACGGGGTGGGCGAGGAACCCGATCGCCGCGCCGCGCAGCGCCCCGTGCCCCAGCGATGGCGCGCGGGTGCAGTGCGGCCACACGAGTGCCGAAACGAGGGCGGCCGCGAACGCGGCCGCGGGCACGAGGTGGGCGGCGGTCGGGTCGCGGGCTTCGAGCACGAAGGCCAACGACGTCAGCGCACCGGCGGCACCGAAGCACACGGCAACGCCGATGGCGCGCGAGACGGTCTCGATCACGTGCGGACCGTACCGCGCGTCGTGAGCGATGCACGTCTCAGCGTTGGGCGGCCAGCCAGGCGTCGCAGCGGGCCGCCCGGGCCGCGAAGCGCTCGGTGATCGCACTGTCGAGCGCTCGGACGCGCGCGGGCAGGAAGCGGCGGCTGGGGAACACGGCGTGGATGCCGATGGCGCTGCCGTCGTAGTTCGGCAGCACCCGCACGAGGCGCCCGGCCTCGAGATCGTCGATCACGTCGAAGAGGCTCTTGTACGCGATGCCCTCTCCGTCGACCGCCCATCGTCGAGCGAGGAATCCGTTGCCGCACATCGCGCTGTCGATCTCGACCGTCTCGACCGCGCCGTCGCGGTGGAGCTGCCACGTCGCTTCGGGCACGTTGCCGAGGTGCAGCGTCAGGCAGCGGTGGTCCGCGAGGTCTTCGACGCGCGTGGGGGTGCCGTGAGCATCGAGATAGGACGGCGCAGCGACGAGCATTCCCGGCGCGGAGGCGAGCCTGCGGGCGGAGAGGCTGCTGTCTTGAAGCGCGCCGTAGCGGATCGCCATGTCGATGGCGTCGCCGTGGAGGTGCTTGATCGTGTCGGAGGTGTCCAGGACGACGCGCAGCTTGGGATGGGCGGCACAGACCTCGACCACGACGTGGGCGAGGACCTCGTTGGTGATGTCCGCGGGGGCCGACAGCCGGACGACGCCTTCGATGTCGGCCTTGCTGCCGCGGGCGTCGTCAAGCGTCTGCTGCCATCGGCCCACCACGTCCTCGCAGCCGGCGAGGATGACCTGCCCCTCATCGGTGGGGTGCAGGGACCGCGTGGTGCGTTCGAACAGCCGCACGCCGACTGCAGCTTCGATCCGCTGCACCGCGGCGCTGACCGCCGCGGGCGTCAGGTTCAGCTGCTGGGCGGCCAGCGTCATGGAGCCGGTCTGCGCGACTCGGACGAGCAGCTCCATTTCGCTGATCTTCATCGATGCAGCCTATCAACCCAGGGGCGTGCCGACGGCGGTGAGGCTGGCCTCGACACCCTCGATGATGGACTTGACCACGCCAGGGTCGTGCGCAGCGGGGTGGGGCGGTCCGAAGCGTCGCGCGTCGTTGTCGAAGTAGCGACCCGTCGCGCCGTCGAACTCCTCCGAGACGGCGGCGCGCACGAGGATGTCCGCACCGATGCCCACGTCGGAGCCGGGGACGCCGAAGGCTTCTTTGACCATCTTGGTCGCCAGCAGCGAGCCGGGGTTGACCGATACGACCGAAGGGCCGTCGCTGCCGAGCGTCTGCGCGAGGCCGAACGACCACGCGGTGATGGCGAGCTTGCTCTGCGCATACGCGGCCTGCTCGGGCACGGTCTTGCGGCCGGCGAGCGCCTGCAGGTCGACCGGGGCCTGCGCGGCGGACGACAAGTTCACGACGCGACCCTGCGCGGACATGGTCGGCAGGAGCCGCTGGGTCAGCAGGTACGGGGCGATCGTGTTGACCGCGAACGTCATGTCGAGCCCGTCACCGGTGGTCCGCGTCCGTACGTTGAACACGCCCGCGTTGTTGATGAGGACATCGAGCTTCGGGTGGGCCTCGCGGACGGCGGCCGCGAGGGCTTCGACTTCGGCCATCACCGAGAGATCGGCTTGGAAGGTCTGCGGCGCGGCGCCATCGCGCGTGAGCGCTGCGGCGGTCGCTTCCAGCTTGGTTGCGTTGCGGCCATGCAGCAGGACGCGGTGGCCCTGCTCGAGCAGGCGCTCTGCGGCGAGGCGGCCGATGCCGTCGGTGGAACCGGTGATGAGAATGGTCTTGGTCATGGCGGTGTTTCGCGGGCGAGGGGTCGAAGGAGGATGTCGCCCTCATCGTAGGGCGTTGGGCGGAAACGGAAGCGTGCTGCGGCTTGGAGGACTTTCAACGATTCGTTGAGGACCTCGCGGGCGGCCGCAACGGTTCGGATTCCGCGCCCAGGGCGCTGCGTCGCCGTGTAGCGAAGGGTAGAGACACTTGCGTCATGATGGGCCCAGCGAGAAGCTCAGGGCCGACCGTGGCGACTTCCGAGACGACGCAGCTGCTCATCGTCGAAGACGACGACGCCTTGGCGGCACTGCTCATCGAATACCTGGGGCAGCACGGGTTCTCGTTGGACCGCGCTGCTTCCGGAGACGTGGGCATCGAGAAGATCCGCGCGCAGAAGCCGGACGTGGTCATCTTGGATTTGATGCTGCCCGGCGCCAACGGGCTCGACGTTCTGCGAAGCGTGCGGGACGACTATGCGGGCGCGATCTTGATGCTGACCGCCAGCCAGTCCGAGGCCGACCACGTTTCGGGCCTGGAGCTTGGGGCCGACGACTTCGTGGTCAAGCCGCTCGAGCCGCGGGTGCTGCTCGCCCGCATTCGTGCGCAGCTGCGGCGGCTGGGCACGCGCGCCGCCACGAGCGAGGACGAGCGCGGGCTGTTGACGGTGGGTTCGGTGAACGTCGACACCCGATCCCGAGACGTGCGCGTACAGGGCAATGCGGTGCCGCTGACGACGATGGAGTTCGATGTGTTCGTGCGGCTGGCTCGAGACGCGGGCACGGTGGTCACGCGCGAAGACCTCTACGCCGACGTGATGGGCATCAACTACGACGGCATCGACCGGGGCATGGACGTGCACGTCAGCCGCATCCGTCGGAAACTCCAGCGCTCGGGCTTCGACTCGAGTCGCCTCAAGTCGGTGCGCGGCGTCGGCTATCTGCTGGCACACCGATGATGCGGCGCTCGTTCGTTCGGCTGGTCGTCCGCAGCGTGCTCGTGTTCTACGCGCTCGCGGCCTTCCTGGCGGGGGTGTACTGGCTCAACCAGTCTTGGCTGGACGACCGGGCCGAGGGCGACGGGGTGTTCCTCGCGTTTGCGCTGCTCGACGCGGAGGCGCCTGCGGACCGTCCGGCGCGCCTCGACGCGCTGCAGCCGAACTTCCACGTTTCCCTCAGGCTCGTGTCCACCGCGCAGCTCGCCGCCCGGGCGGAGCGGTCCGTGGCTCCAGGCGAGCGCGTGCCGCTGCGGGTCTCCAGTCGTGAGGAGTGGTACCTGTTCGCCTTTGCCGACGGTGAGGGCGGGTTGGCGGCGGGCCCGATCAACCCCGCGATTCCGGTCGACTTGGTCCCCGTCGGGCTCATCGGCGGGCTGGTTTTGTTGCCCTTGCTCGGGGCCCTGATCGCCTTGCGGGTCGAGCGGCAGCTCTCGAAGGTGGAGGCGGCGACCGACGCGATCGCCGTGGGAGAACTCAGCGCGCGGGTGGACAACCCCGACGGGCCTTCGAGCGAGCTGGCGGCCAGCTTCAACGCGATGGCGGACCGGGTGGAGCGGCTCATTCGCAGCCGTGACGAACTCGTACAAGCAGTCTCGCACGAGCTGGGCTCACCGCTGTCGCGGATTCGGTTTCACATGGCGCTGCTCGAGACCGTCGAGGACGCCAAGCGGGAGGAGCGGCTCGAGGCGATGACGCGCGAGCTCGACGCGCTCGACGAGCTGGTGGCCGAGCTGCTCACGTACGTGCAGTCCGACGAGGCCAAGATTCAGCCCGAGACCTTTGGCCTCGAGCAGGTTCTCGCAGACCTGGCCGAGCTCGCGCGGCTCGACGTACCCGAAGGACGCGCGGTCACGGTCTCGACCGAGGTCGCACCCAACCTGACGGTGCGGGCCGACCCGCGTCTGTTCCAGCGGGCGATCGAAAACCTGCTCCGCAATGCGGCGCGCTACGCGAAGGGGACGGTGCGGCTGGTCGCCGCGGAGACTCCCGAGGGCGTCCGCGTCTGCGTGCAGGACGACGGACCGGGCATTCCCGCCGACCTGCGCGCAAAGGTCCTCACGCCGTTCGTGCGGCTCGAGGCCGACCGGGGTCGCAAGACGGGCGGCGTGGGCCTGGGGCTGGCGATCGTTGCCCGCATCCTCGAGCGGCATCGCGGCCGCATCGAGATCGGGACCTCGCCGCTGCAGGGGGCCGACGTCGCGACGCTGTGGCCCGGCTGACGTCGCGTCGCTCCGTGGCGCGCCCACGGTGCGTGCGTGGGCAAGGTCAGCGTGTTCATCGCCACGTGAGCCGGCGCGGCGCGGTGCCATCGGTTTTCCCTTCATCGCCGCGGTGCCCCGGGGAACACTGCAGACGTGACTTTGCCTCGTGCCGCTCGCTGCCTGCTCGTCGTCCTGTCCTGTGGCGGATGCACCGGCGGCGGGCTCGACGATCCGGATACGGACGGCACCTCGAGCAGCGGCGCCACAGAGACGACGGGAGGGGCCGAGGCGTCGAGCGAAGATGCCAGCACCGCAACAACCCTCGTCGCGACCGGTCCGGGCGAGAGCAGCACGACGCAGACGAGCGCCGTCGACTCCAGCTCGGGCGTGCCCGGCTGTGACGCGACCGGGTTTCATCTCGATGGGGCGACGCTGCTCGACGTGAACTGCCAGCCGTTCGTAATGCGCGGCGTGAACTATCCGTTCGTGTGGTACGCCGACCGCGACGACACGGAGGCGCAGCTCGCCGCAATCGCGCAGACCGGAGCCAACGCCGTGCGGATCGTGCTCGGCAACGGGGAGCAGTGGACCCGCGTCGACGGCCCTACGCTGGCGACCGTGCTGCAGTGGGCGCGCGAGGCTGGGCTCGTCAGCATCGTCGAGGTCCACGACGCGACCGGGTGGTCGGAGCAGACGACCGCCGCGGATCCCCAATCCGCCGTGGACTACTGGCGCAGCGACGACATCCTCGCGGCGCTCGAAGGGACCGAAGACACCGTCCTTCTCAACGTCGCCAACGAGCCGTTCGGCAACACCACCACCGAGCAGTGGGCACCGTTTCACGCCGAGGCCGTCGCCGCGCTTCGTGAGGCCGGCTTGCCGCACACGCTGCTGGTCGACGCGCCCAACTGGGGGCAGGACTGGACGAACACGATGCGAGATGGCGCCGCCGCCACCAGCGTGTTCGATGCCGACCCCGACGCGAACACCATGTTTTCCGTCCACATGTACGAGGTCTACGGCACGCCCAGTTCGGTGCAGAGCTACTTGAGCACGTTCCTCGATTCCGGCTTGGCGCTGGTGGTGGGGGAGTTCGCCTCGACGCACAACGGGCAGCCCGTCGCCGCCGAAACGATCCTGCAGGAGACCGCCGCGCGCGACGTGGGCGCCCTGGGGTGGTCGTGGTCGGGCAACTCCGCTCGCTTCGCGGACCTGGACGTGGTCGTCGACTTCGATCCGAGCGCCCGGACACCGTGGGGCGACCTGCTCGTCGACGGTGAGGGCGGCTTGGCGCAGACCGGTCAGCGCTGTTCCTGCCTGAGTGCGCGCTGAGGCTGGCTCAGTTCGCGGGGGGCCGAGTGACCACCGCAAACTGCCCGGCGTTGCGGGCAATCTCCGCGTCGATTTCGGCCTGGGTGGCGTGCGGGGGCCCGAAGAAGGCGGGACGGGCGAAGGGGATCTGCAGCCCGGTCGCGAAGGACGGGCGCGCGTGCAGACGGTCCAGCCAGGCGCGCAGGTGCGGCATCGCCGAGACGTCGGCGTTGGCCCAGTACGCGCTCGCGCAATAGGCAAAGCACGCTACGTCGACCAGGGTGCAGCGCGGACCCAGGACGAACGGGCCACCGCTCGCCCGCAGCTGCGCGTCGAGCATGCCCAGGCAGCGCTCGGCTTCGGCGATGAAGCGCCCGATCGCGAAGGGGCCGTCGTGCCCGCGGACGGCGGCGATGCGCTGGAAGTACATCGCTTGCCCCATCGACGGCCCCAGCGCGCTCACCTGCCAGTACAGCCACTGCTTGACCTGCAGGTGGAGCGCGAGATCGTCGTCGGCCGTGGGGAGCAGGTCGCTCGCATACCGAGTCGCCGCGTACTCGAGAATGGCGCCCGACTCCGCAACCGTCACGCCACGCGCCCGGTCGATGAGCGCGGGAATCCGCCCGTTGGGTTTGATCGCCAAGAACCGCTCGCTGCGCTGCACGTTCTTCTCGAAGTCGACGAGCGCCCAGTCGTACGGCACGCCCATCTCCTCGAACAGGATCGGGAGCTTCCAGCCGTTCTGCGTCGCGTAGATCAGGCAGCAGACGTCGCTGTGATCGGAGGCGGTCCAGGCGTCGTCGAGGTCGACCCGGCGGGCAAGCGCGGATGTGGTCACGGACCGCAGTGTTCCACGAGAGTGCTGGGTGGAGCTTGCAGTCCGTGCTCGGGAGCCGCACCACAGGCTGCTAGGATGTCGCGCCCGCAACCGACAGGATATTGAGCGCCGCGGTGCAGGCCCAGAACGGCGCGAACACGATGCCGACATGCCGTCCGTGATGAGACACGCGAGGGTGACGCCCAAGTCCCCGGATGCCGGCATGGTTCGCGTTCACGAGCGTGAACAGGACGGACATCACCGCGAACATGACGTGAAGCGGGACGCGATCCTCGAGCGAGAGCCCCAGTCCGTAGAGAACGCCGGCAGCCATCGACAAGAACGCAAGGCCGCCCTGCCGCTGCTCGAAGAGCATGAGGAAGAGGTAGTCGTCGGCAGCGTTAGCCTTGTCCTTGGGTCCGGCCTCGCGGGCCGCATCGAGCATCGCGCGCTGCTCTTCGTACGTGAGGGACGATTCGGTACGCGGCAGCCCCGGCCCGAAGAACGGCAGGACCACGTTGATCACCCAGCGCGAGAGCATGGGGGAGAGCATCTCCGCCCCGTGTACGAGTCCAGGCGCAAGACAGAGCAGAAGCCCTAGGGTTGAGAGTTGCGTGTCATCCATGGGTCATCGGCTCCGAGCGTGGGCGTCACATCGATTGGCAGACGCCTCGCGGTGCTCGTACGCTAGGCGCAGGAGGGAATGCAGACCATTCCCTCAGAGGGAATATCGAGATAATGACCGCACCGTTTGGAGACGCGCTTCGCGCGGTACGTCGTGACCTTCGACTGAGCCAAGAGGCCGTCGCCCATGCCGTGGGCACGACCCAGCGCCACGTCTCGTTTCTCGAGACTGGCCGGTCTGAACCCACCCGCGCAATGCTGGGTCGACTGGTGGCGGGCCTTGGACTCTCGGCTGCGCACCGTGCCTCGCTCTTCGGCGCCTCTGGGTTTCGCAACCCGTACCCGCCGCGGGCGCTCGAAGGCGACGAGCTTCAGGCGATCCTCGACCTCATGTCGCGCCAGGTGCTTCGGCACTGGCCGTTTCCTGCGTTCGTGGTCGATCGAGACTGGAACTTCCACCGGATGAACGAGGCCGGGGCGCGCATGCTCGCCGCATTCGGCGGCGTCTCGAACATGCACACGCTCTTTCTGTCGCCGGCGTTCGGTGAACTCGTGACGAACTGGGAGGCGGCGAGTGCAAGCTTCTACACGCGGATTCAGGAGGTGGCGGGTCGCTCGAGCGCCGTGCGGGCAGCCCTCGATGTCGCCGTGCAGAGCGGCCGCTTCGACCACGTCGCGAAGGTGCTCGGCGGGCCGCGGGAGGTCCCCGTCTACGTGCCGATCGAGGTGGAGCTGCCCGGTGGGGCGTGCATGCGCTTCACGTCGATGCACGGACGATGGGCGGCCGTCCATGATGCCGTCGCCGAGCAGCTGGAGGTGGAGCTCGTCGTGCCGCTCGACGAAGCCTCGGAGGTCGTTGTTGCCGCGGCGTTTTCTGACGACGCGTCGTGATGACGGATACGACGAGGCGTCGTCAGATCGCGCCGTTGCAATCGGGATTGCCCGCGCACGTTGCGAAGACCAGCTCGTTCACCGAGTCGTCGCAGTACAGGCTGGCGAGTCCGTCGAGGCAGCAGCCGACGAAGTCGATCGTGACGGGCTCGCCCGCATCGCCTTCAATTTCGCAGCCGTGGGCCGGCGCGCCGTCGAGCCACTGCCCGTAGAGGTCGAACGCGGAGATCGGGCACAGACCCAGGGAGCCCTGGGCGTCGGGTTGCGGGTCGGCGCTGCACTCCCAGTACTCGAAGCGTGCGAGCCAGCCGCAGCCACAGGACCCGGGGTCGACCGGAACGTCGGTCGTCGAGGGGTCCGGAGAACCGCTGGTCATCGAGCCGTCGTCTCCGCTGGAGCTCTCCGCGTCGCCGAGGTCCGTGGTCGACGAGGAGCCTTCGGACGCGCCTTCATCGGGGAGCGGCGGCTCGTCGTCGCCGGCGTCGTCGTCGTCGTCGTCGGGATTCGGAGTCGGCGCTTGCGCGATGCAGCTGCCGTCCACGCACGCGGAACCCTCCGTGCAGGACGCTCCGGGCCCGCATTCACACCCGACCGCACCCGGCTCGCATCGGGCGCTTCTGCAAACGCCCTGCATGCACTCGAGGCCGCGTCCGCACGTGTCTTCCGCCGTGCAGGCGCAGGCGGGTTGCCCGACCGGACAGACCCGGTCGCTCGCGGTCGGGATGTCTTGAAAGCACGCCGTGCACACGAAGAGCAACGGGGCGAGTACGACGAACCACCGCACGAGGTGACGAGGGCGGGAGGACGGACGACGCGAAGGGAGCATGGAGGCCACGAGGGGATCGAGCGCGTCCTCGCCACCTCGACCCACGACCGAGGAGGGACGACGTCAGCCGAAGGTAGGGGAACGCAAAACCGTACGAGCAGGACACACACGGGCCGAGGACCCGGCGTGCATCTCGATCCGTATATGTCCGGCGGGCTGTAAATCCTTCACCGGACCCGCGGATTGGCGCGAGATGGCCGCAGAAGGGCGCCATGGAGGATGCCGTCGCGTTTGCGAATGGATGGAGCCCCCGCCGCTTTCCGCAGGGAGAGGTCAGCTCGTGCCAGCTGCGCGTTCCTGGTCTTGGGGCACGGAGTGAAGAAGGCGGAAGTCGTGCACCACTTGCCACGCCGTCGCGAACGAACAGCCCGCGCGTCGGGCTCCCTCGGCGACGCTCACGTTGGGCTCCGCTTCCAGAACCGTCCAGACGTCGGCCCGCCAGGTTGGACCGATGAGCACGCGGTTGCGGTAGCCAGCGTGCCGCTGCACAAGCACCTCGGGGCTGAGCACGTCCGCCTCGCGGTCGCGGAGGGTCCCGGCCGGCACTCGTAGTGAAGAACCGATGAAGCGCTCGTCTTCGCCTCGGCGTGCGATCTGGAAGTCGGTCCCCACCGTAAGGAGGTCGACGGGCGGGGGGATGTAGAGCTTTCCGAGCCGGGCGAAGCGCCGGTCCTTGGACAGCCACTGTCCGATGGCCGCCCAGTAGGCGCGCACGCGGTCAGAGGCGTGCTCGGAGACGCAGCGCACCAACCGGTCGGCGTTGATGCGGCCGTGATGGACACCGACCCAGGTCGTCAGCACCGCGAGGACGCGTAGGTCGTGTTCATCCATCCCGAGCGCAGAGGCATGGATGAGGGTGTCTTCGATGGGTGCGGACGCGTTCCCGTCGGCAGCGAAGTTCATCCCGATGCCCACCATGTCGTGGGTCAGGGCTGCATCGTCGGGGCGAGGCTTCAGCGCGCTTGCTCGACTAAACGCCATGACCGAGTCTTCCCCGCAAATCGTCGAGCGTGGCGCGAACGTGGTTGGGCCACATCGGGTAGGCGTCCTGCTCGCAGAGCCACGACCCGGCCTCTTCGAGTTCGTCCGATGAGGGACTCATCGCCATGCAGTCGGCCAGGTCGGTTCCCCGGTCGCACAACGCGAAGAGCTTGGTCTTCAGCAGGTCGGAGCGACCCAGCGTCTTCAGCGTGAGCGAAGCGCCTCTGAAGGCGACGCGCACCCGTTGGCGCCACGCGTCGGGTAGAACGTCCACGAGCTGCATCGGACCGTTGTTGAGCCAGTCGTCCGCGAGCTCGACGCCCTCGCTTCGCAACTGAGCCGCAAACTCTCGGGCGGTCTGGATGATCTCCGCTGGCAGCTCGGGGTGGAGGATGTCGAAGTCACGGGTCTGCCGGTCTGTGACCCCAAGCAGCGCGAGTGCCGACCCACCCACGACGATGGCGTCGAGGCGCAGCGATCGTGCGGCCAGCCATTCGTCGAAGGCTTCAATGGTGCGTCGGGGAAACATTGCGCTTGGTGAGAGTATCGGAAGATCCGATACTTGAATGTAGCCCCCTCTCGGCATGATTCAAGCTCCGGGGAGCTACGCTGTGGCGCATGTCGACGCCGAGTGGCCTGCACTTCGTCCCGGGGCCGGGGAGCGACGCGGAGCAGCGGGACTTCGTCCGCCTCCGTCAAGAGGGCGACTGCAGCGTGGTGACCTGCGCGCACGCGATGCAGGACTGCTTCGGGTCGCTTTGGCCAGCGGGTTCGTCGGCGATGCTCGATGCGTTCGATGCATGTTGGCGCTCACGTGACCCGGGGTCTGCGGACGGCCTCGAGTGCGCGTTCGAGGCGGCCGGGTCTGCGTTCCGCCAGTGCGCCGCGTTGCATCGAGCGGAGACCGATGACGGCGGCCTCGGAGGAACACCCGTTGGACTCTTGCTCGCGGCGGTGGTGCGTGGACGCGCTGTGTCCGTGCACTGGAACGGTGTCGATACGGCGGCCCTGCTCCGCGAAGGACAGGTGGTCATGCAGACCGAGCCGCTCACCCTTCGCGGCGAGGTCCGAGACCAGATCGGTCACGGTGGCGAGACGCTGCCCGACATCATCACCGGCGGCTTCCGGTTGGGGAGTGAGCGCGAGCGGCCGCCCCGGAGCACCACGTTTGAAGCCCGCTCCGGAGACGTCGTCGCGGTGGTGAAGCACCCGCGCCTCGACGGTCCCTGCCTCGAGCCCGAGGCGGTCGCACCGATCGTTGCTGCCTCGTCGTCGCTCCAGGCAGCAGCGGTGGAGGTCGTGCGGCGTGCCCTCGACGATGCCAGCCGCACGCGTCGTTCTGGCCTCGCGGTCCTGCTCGAGGTTGGCCACCCGTGAGGCGCTAAGCCGTCGTTGCCCCCGCGAAACGGCCGCAAAGGCGAAAGCCCAGACTGGATAGCCTGGGCTTTCGAAAGCTCCTCAGCACGGACTCGAACCGCGGACCTAGGGATTAACAGTCCCCCGCTCTAACCAACTGAGCTACTGAGGAATGGGGCGCGCTACATACCGCCGCAGAGGGCGGGGCGTCAAGCACTTCGAGACGGTGTCTTGCACTTTGCGGGTGGGCGGCCGTGCGGCGGCGAATTTCAGCCTTCGGCGAGACCCTGGGACCGGGGCCGCAGGGCGGCGGCGAGTGCTGCGCAAAGTGCGGCTACGGCTCCTGCGAGGCCGAGGGCGGGGAGGAGATCCCATCGGGCTGCGCCGACGAGCAGCCACGCGGTGGCGCCGACGAAGGCGACGACGCGCGCGGCCTCGAGGGTCCAGGCCCACGGTCGCGCTTCGACCATGGCCAAGAAGGCGACGAAGCTGGCGATGAGAACGGCGGCCGCGACGGCGAGCTGGACGGGCTGCATCCCGTGCTCGAAGAACACGATCACGCCCATGGCTACGCCGGTGAGGCCGAAGTGCGCGAGCAGGTAGGCCCGCAGCGCGCCGGAGACCTCAGGCCGATACTTGCGATAGCCCGCGCGCTCCACCTTGGGTGCGGGGTCGCGGACGCCCTCGGGCAGCCATGCCGGGTGCGCGACCCAGGCCCACAGCCGCTCGCGGGTGGTGCCGGCGAGGCGGCCCAGCTCGCGGATGCGATCGATGTGGACGAAGTTCGCCCACAGCGGGTTGTAGCTGCGCAGCGGAACGGTGGTGCCGTAGACGGGCTGCTCGACCTCGGGCTCGAAGGTGCCGAAGAGGCGGTCCCACACGATGAGCACCGCGCCGTAGTTCTTGTCGAGGTACTGCGGGTTCACGCCGTGGTGCACCCGGTGGTGGCTGGGCGTGTTCAACAGCCACTCGACCCAGGCGGGGCCCTTGTCCACGACCTCGGTGTGAATCCAGAACTGATAGAAGCGGTTCACGCCGTACGCCGCGACGTAGACGAGCGGGCTGACGCCGAGCAGGGCGAGGGGGGCGTAGAAGACGAACCACGTGACGGGTTCGAACAGCGGCTGCCGAAGCGCGACGGCGAGGTTGTAGTCCTCGCTTTGGTGATGCACCCCGTGCACCGCCCACAGCACGTTCACGACGTGGCTGACCCGGTGCCACCAGTAGAAGAGCAGGTCGACGCCAACCATGCCGATGACCCACGGCCAGGCCGAGCCCTCCTCCCAGGTGAGGAGGCGGGCATGCTCGAACAGCCACGCGTAGGCGGCGACGAACACCAGCTTCAGGACGAGCTCGCCGGCCTGGAACACGCTGCCGCAGGCGAGGTCGCTCAGCGCGGTCCCGAACGCGTAGCCATCACGACCCTGCCGCTTCGCGATGGCCACCTCGACGACGGTTGCCACCAAGAAGATCGGCACCGCCAGCGCCGCCCAGTTGTATCCGTCCTCCATCGTGCGTGAAGGCAGTCTGCCGCGCGGGCCCAGATGCCGCCAGTCCCCGCCAAACCCGGACGCGCGAGAGACGCTCGCACGCCGTTGTGGACCGCGGCTGGACCGAAGATCTGACCCAGGCCGGCGGGACCGCGGCCCACGTCGGCGCGCGCAGCCAGCGCGACGGACCACGGCCGTCCACGTGTCCCGTCCACGGCCGCACGGGCGTCAGCGTTGGTGTTGCACCGTCCCAACCCCAAACGCAGAGACCTTCAGCGGAGGCCCGGCATGGGTCCGAGCCCCGCAATTTCGAAGGCATGACCATGGGCGATGGAGCGATTCGGCCACTACGCAACGATGGACCTCGCGCGGTGGCGCAGCCGCCCGAGGGGAGCCCCGGCGGCCCGACGGCAGCGGACAAGGCGGGTGTCGCCGCGCTGCTCGGGAGCTGGCTGGGCCTGCTCAAGCGGCACCGCGGCATGGCGCTCGCTGCCGGGTTCGTGACGCTGACGCCGTTCGTGCTCTTCGGTCTGTTCGCACTTCCGTCGTACTCGAGCTCGGGGGTGGTGCAGGTCGCCAACGAGGGCTCGAGCCCGGTGCCCATGCTGGAGCTGATGGGCGAGCTCGGCGGCAGCCAGGTCGAGACCGAGGTCGAGATCCTCCGCCGCCGCGAGGCGGTCGTCGCAACCTTCTCGAAGCTGGGGCTGCACGTCATCGACCCCAACCGACCGTTCCTGGTGACCACCGACTGGTCCGTCGCGTCCGGCAAGGACAGCCCCACGCCCGACTGGCTGGCCTCGCTGCGAGAGACGATCAGCATCGCGCACGTCAGCCCGGAGCGCTTCAAGGGCCTGCAGGTCAGCATCGAAGCCGACGGCGAAGCGGCGCTGCGGGTGTCGATCGGCGAGGCGGAGCAGGCCACCACGTACGCGACGGCGGTGGGCGAGGTCCTCGAGGCCGAGGGCCTGACGCTGTCGTTCCGCGACGTTCCGGTCGAGCCCGGCGCGTCGGCGACCGTGTACGTGGAGACCGAAGGCGAGATGCTCGAGCGGTTGCTGCCGCAGCTTCAGGTGGCGCCCGTCGGCGCACGCGACCGGTCGACCGACCTGGTGGCGGTTCGCTTCACGCACGCCGACCGCTTCGCGTCGCAGGCGGTGGTCGACGACTTGATGCGCCGCTACCTTGCGCAGTCTCTCGACTGGCAGGCGACGGGGGCCTCGAAATCGGCCGAGTTCATTCGGCAGCGGCTCGCCGACGCCGACGCTGAACTCGCCGACGCCGAGCAGAAGCTGCGCGAGTTCTCCGAAGCCGAGCATGCGGTCCAGCTCGATACGCAGGCGCGGGTCACCATCGAGAACGTGGCGATGATCGAGGCCGAGCTTCGCCAGGCCGAGGTCGAGGCCAACGTGCTCGGCTCGCTGCACAAGGGGCTGAAGACCCGACTCAAGGACGGGCAGGGCGCCTACCTGACCGCGAGCTTCGTCGGCGACCCGGTGCTCTCCGCCTCGATCGCGGCGCTCACCGAAAACGAGACTCGGCTCGCCACGCTGTCGGCGACGCTGACCAATGACCATCCCAAGCTTCGCGAGACGCAGCGGCAGATCGCCCGCCAGCGTCGCGAGGTGCAGCGCCTGCTCGGCACCGCGCGCAAGAACGTGGGCAGCCGCGTCGCCAACCTCGAGCGCGAGCGGGACTCGGCCGCGGCGGCGCTGACCGACTTCCCGGCCAAGAACCTGCAGCTCGCGCGCTACATGCGGGACGTCGAGGTCAGCCAGAAGCTCTACGCGTTCTTGCTGGAGCGCTACCGCGAGGCGGAGATCCTCGAGGCGTCGACCACCATCGACAAGCGCATCGTCGAGAGTGCCCACGTGCCGCACGACATGGCCTCGCCCCGCCGTGGTCGCATCTGGGCCTCGGGTCTGGCTGCCGCGCTCTTCGCAGCCGTCGCCGCCGCCTGGCTCTCCCACGCGCTGCGCCGTCGCCTGCAGTCGGTCGACGACGTCGCGAGCGAGTTCGACTTCGGGGTGTACGGCGTGGTGCCGATGCTCGACGAGGGGCGCAAGGCCGACCGCAAGGACAACGCCCGGCTTCCGCACACCGCGATTTGGGCCGAGACGCACTCACCGGCCGCGGAAGCCTTCCGCGCCCTGTGCGTGTCCGTGACGCTCACCCCGGCCGAGGCCGGACGCGGACGGATCATTGCGCTCAGCTCCAGCCAGCAGGGCGAGGGCAAGAGCACGGTCGTTTCGAACCTCGCCGTCAGCCTGGCGCGTGCGGGGTCGAAGGTGCTGGTCATCGACCTCGACCTGCGCCGACCGGTGCAGCACCGCGAGTGGCGAAGCAAGCGCGACGGTGGCTTCACGAACCTGCTCGCCGCCGGGGACATGAGCTGCTTCGGCGACTACGTGCGGTCGCAGGACTGCGGCGTGGACGTGCTGACCGCCGGCCAGCGCGTGCCCGACTCGCTTCCCTCCTTGATGTCGCCCAAGCTGCCCGAGCTGCTCGAGCTGGCCCGTGCTCAGTACGACTACGTGCTGCTCGACAGCGCCCCCTCGTTCGTGCCCGACGGCAGCGTGGTCGCGCAGCATGCCGACCTGCTGCTCGTCGTCGCGCGACCCGGCGTGCTCGAGCGTGCCCATGCTCGCCGCGCCCGCGTGGTGTGGTCTCGCCTGAGCGCACCCAAGGGCCTCGTGCTCAACGCGGTCGAACGCAACCACGGCGGCGACGACGGGTACTACTACTACGGCGGGGGCTACGCCTACGCGTCGGAGTACGGCCAAAACGACGCGCCTGCGGAGGACGACGATGATCACGACGACGTCACGGCCGTCGCCTCCTGAGCTGTCCCGGCGGGCCAGCTTCGGTTGGACGCTCGCCGGGCGCGTCGTCTACGGGGCGGCGCAGTGGGGCACGCTGGTCGTGCTGGCCAAGCTCGGCTCGATCGAAGATGTCGGCCGCTTCTCGCTGGGCCTCGCCGTCACGGCGCCGGTGATGGTGTTCTGCAACATGCACCTGCGGAACCTCTACGCGACCGATGCCGAGCATCGCTTCTCGCTGGAGACCTTTCTGCGGGTGCGCCGGGTGACCACGCTGATCGGCGTGCTCGTGTGCTGGGTGATGGCCAGCTCGCTTTACGCCGGATGCACGGCGTGGGTCATCGCCGGCGTGGCCGCGGCCAAGGCCGTGGAGATGCTCGAGGACCTGCGCTACGGCGTGTTCCAGCGGTATGGCCGCATGGACGGCTTCAGCCTCTCGCTGATGCTGCGCGCGGGCCTGGGGCTCGGGGCGTTGGCGTCGGTGCTCGTGCTCACCGGGGACGTTCGCTGGGCGGTGGCGGCCATGGGTGCTGCGTGGGCCCTGGTGTGGCTGCTTCACGACCGGCCCCGCGCGCGTCGCCTCGCCGCTGCGCACGAGTCGTCGGAGCCCGGCCGGGGGTCCCCGCGCGCGCTGGTCGTGATGGCGCTGCCGATGGGGCTGATGTGGCTCATCGACTCGCTCAACCAAAACCTGCCGCGCTACGCGGTCGAGGCGTTCCTTGGCGAGGAGGCGCTCGGGTTCTACGTGCCGATGACCTACGTGGTCACGGTCGGAAGCGCGTTCGTGTTTGCGCTTGGCGCTCCACTCGCGCCTCGGCTGGCCCGCTACGTGGCGCAGCGCGACGCGGCTGCCTTCGCCAAGGTCGGCGGCGGCCTGCTTGGGCTGGCCGCGGCGCTCGGTTTGGTGGGCATTGGCGTCGCGGCGACGATCGGCGACGTCTTTCTCGCCACCGCGTACGCCGAGTCCTTCGGGCGCTATCAGCCCGAGTTCGTATGGATCATGATCGGGGGGGCGCTGCACTTCGTGCTTGCGCTGTCGATGTACGCGCTGACGGCGGCTCGCTACCTGCGAACGCAGGCGGCGCTGTACCTGAGCGCTGCGGTGACGACGGGGTTTGCGGCGTGGTCGTGGGTGCCGACGAAGGGGCTGATGGGCGCGGCGCAGGCCAGCACGCTCGGTCTCGCGGTCGGGGCGACCGGTGCCGTTCTCGCCATTGCGCACGCCTGGACGTGCCTGCGGAGGCCCGATGTCTGAGTCGTCGCCGCAGCAGTCGGTCGCGCGCATCACCGGCATCACGCTGGCCCTCTACCTTCTGTCGGGGCGGTGGAGCCTGGCGCGCCTGGACTTCCTCGAGGCGTGGGTCTTGTTCGAGCCGCGCGTGTGGATCGTGGCCGCGCTGGTCGCCATCGCCTACTCGCCCGCGCTGAACCGAGGGCTGCCGTTTCGCGCGTCGATTCGCGGGTCGTTGCTGTCCTCGACGCTGATGTTCCTCGGCTTCTTCATCGTGAGCACGCTCTGGGCGCCCACGTCGGACATGCCGTGGACCAAGGCCTACGAGATGGTCCTGGTCGCCGCCGTGCTCGCATCGGTCGCTCGCATCGCGCGGTGGGCCGGGCCGCACCGGGTGATGCAGGCGTTTTGGGACGCGCTCGCGGTCGCGCTGGGTCTCATGGCGTTGATGGGCCTGGCGTCATCGGCCAGCAGCGGGGGGCAACGCCTCTCGGTACTCGGCGGGGGTCCGAACGTCTTCGGCCGCAACATGGTGGTGCTGCTGATGATCGCGCTGTCGTCGATCCTCGGGGGTACGCGCAAGCGGTCGCTGTGGGGCGGCGTCGCGGCGCTGGCCGCCGTGCTCGCGCTGCTCTCGGGCAGCCGTGGCGCGATCTTGGGCATCATCGGCGGCACTTCGACGCTCGTGTACGCCAAGCGCCTGCCGGTGGCTCGCTTCGTTCGCATTGCGATCGCGCTGATGGTCTTCGGATGGTTCGTCGTCACGTTCACCGACGTGGGCCAGACCGCGCTGCACACGTTCGAGGACCGCTTCTTGCGGCTGACGATCGAAGACCGCCACGACGCTGGTCGCATGCCGATCTACGAGCACGCGTGGGCCATGGGCTGGGACGCGCCGCTGGTCGGGCAGGGTCTCGCAGCGTTCGCGGCCAGCGGCTTTCACGTCTACCCGCACAACATCGTACTCGAGGCGTTCTGCGAGGGCGGTCTCATCGGCACGGCGCTGCTGCTGACCATCCTGGTTCCCACGCTCGCTCGTCTCGTCCTGCGAGATCCCACGGTCCGCCCGCGGGACCTGGCGATCTTCGTGGTGCTGCTGACCTCGTCGATGTTCACCGGCGATTTTTACGACTCGCGCGGCGTGCTGCTGCTGGCGCTGCTCATTTCGATGCAGCGGGAGCCGCTTCGCCCGCGTTGACGCGGGTCTCCAGCCAGGTCTCGATGTCGGCGGTGAGGTCGTCGCCGCCGACCCGACCGCGCGTGCGGTCCAGCGCGACTTCGGCCAGGCTCCGCGCGCGGGGCCGGTCGTCGCCCAGTCGCCAAAGCGTTTGCGCGAGCAGGAACTCCCCGTTGGCCCGCTGCAGCGGCGTGCTCTCGGTGGTGCGATGAATCGCGACCGCACGCTCGAGACGAACCTGCGCAGCGGCGTCGTCTCCACGGTGACTGTCGATCGCGGCCATGCGCTCCAGGCTTGCGGCGACCGAGGGGTGGGACTCGCCAAATGCCGTCTCGTTGATCGACAGCGCCTCCTCGAACAGGGGCGCTGCGTCCTCGTATTCACCGCGGTCGGTATGCACCGTACCGACGTTCGACAGCGTCGCGGCGATCCGCGGGTGCTCGGCGGGCAGCAGCTTGCGCTCGAGCTTCAGCGCCTCGGAGAACAGCGCGAACGACTCGTCCGTCCGACCGCGGGCCCGCGCGACGCCAGCCATGTTGACGATGAAGCCCGCCACATCCGGGTGTTCGCGGCCGTAGGTGCGCTCGAAGATCGACAGCGCGCGCTGGTACAGCGGCCACGCGTCGTCGTACTGACCCTGCTGCCCCTTCGAGTTGGCGAGGTTGTTGAGATAGGCGCCCACGTTGACGTGGTCGGGCCCGAACACGCGTTCGCCGATGCCGACCGCACGCCCGTACAGGGGCGTGGCCTTTTCGGGGTCGCCCTGGTCCATGAGTACGTTGGCGAGGTTGTTCAGCGCGTTCGCAACCCGCAGGGAGTCGGGGCCATTGGTGCGCTCGCGAATCTCGAGCACTCGCTCGAAGCGGCGCTGCGCTTCCTTGTAGCGACCCATCTGCTGCAGCAGGGTCGCGTAGATGTTCTCGTGGCGGGCGCGGGCGTCGTCGGTGTCGAGCTTGTCGGCCCAGGCGCGGCTGTCCTCGGCGTACACGCCGGCGCGTTTGTGGTCCTGCATCAGGCCGCCGACGACGAACGTCAGCTCGGCCGCTGCGTTGGCCGCGACGTCATCGTGCCCAGCGGCGATGGCTGCGTGATAGGCCCGCTGAAGCGTCTCTCGTGCCTCTTCGTAGTCGCCGCCTTTTTCGAGCAGCCGGCCCAGGAGGTACAGCACTTCGGCGCGAATCGGCCCGTAGTCCACGCGCTCGGCCGAGACGAGCAGCTCACGGGCGTCGGCCAGCGCGAGCTCGTGGTGCCCTGCGCGACGCTTGACCTCGGCCTCTTCGAGCCGTTCCTCGATCGCCGCGACCTCGGCGGCGACGGAGGGGTCGTCCGGGCGCCCGAGCGCAGCGAGCAGCTGGTCTTGGTCGCTGCACCGCGCCAGCGCCGGCAGCCCCAGCACCGCGCGCACGGCGTTGCGGGCGACCGTCGTATCGCCCGGGGTGCTCAGTTCCTCGACGGTGGACGCGAGCGCGGCTCCAGCTCGGTCGAGGCAGGCAAAGCGGCGGTCCATCAGTGCTTCGGATTGTTCGTGCCGAACCTGGGTGGCGGCGCAGGCGTCGTAGCGGGCTTCGGCCCATTCGGTGGCGTACGCCTCGAGACGGGTGGTGGTGCGCTCGGCGGTGTCGGCTGCGAACGGGAGCGGCGCGCTGCGAAGCCGATCCCGCAGCCGGTCTCTCACGCTCGGCGTCCACAGCTCCTCGGCAGCGCTGCGGGTGGCCGCGCAGGGGTCGTCGTTGCGGACGCCGCCCGAGACCGCCCAGCCGGCGCCCATGGCACCCGCCGCGACGACGGCACCCGCGACGTACGGCAGGCGGCGCGACCGCGGGGTGGCGTCGCGATCGATCGCCTTGAGTAGCGCGTCCATCGTCGAGAAGCGACCGGCCCGGCGTGGCGCGAGCCCCTTGCGGATCGCCTTCGCCAACCACGCGGGCATGGCGGGGCTGGTCGGCCAGGTTCGCAGCCCCTGCTCCTTGAGCCGTGCAAGCGCTTCGAGCTTGTCCGCGACGAACGGGCGGCGGCCGAACAGCGCCTCGAAGAACACGACGCAGAACGCGAACTGGTCGCTGCGCTCGTCGATGGTGCCGGCGCGATGCTGCTCGGGCGGCATGTACGGGGGCGTCCCGAGGACCGTGCCCAGCTGGGTGAGCGGTCCCGTTGTGTCGATGGAGTCGCTCGACGAGAAATCGCCGGTCTCGGTCTCCACGCCACTGCCGCGCGCGAGGCCGAAGTCCATCACGCGGACGCGGCCGTCATCTCCGATGACGATGTTGCTGGGCTTGAGGTCGCGATGCACCAGGCCGGCCGCGTGGGCCGCCGCAATGCCGCGGCCGGCCTGCACCATCAGGCCCAACACCTCGCGCCACCAGTTCGGCCCCGGCTCGAGCGGTCGCTTCTTGAGCCACGCGCGCATCGTCTGCCCAGCGATGAACTCCATCGCGATGTAGATGCGCCCGTCGGCACGGTCCACGTCATAGACGGGGACCACGTTGGGGTGAGCGAGAGCGGCCATCGCCTGCGCCTCGCGGAACGCTCGCACTTCCATCTCGGAGGCGGTCGTGCGCAGAAGCTTGAGCGCGACCTCCCGCTTGAGCTTGGGGTCGTACGACTTGTAGACGCGGCCCATGCCGCCGTGCCCGACCAGATCGAGGACGACGTAGCGTCCGACGGAGTCTCCGCGAGCGATGCGCGGCACGCTCTGGGGGTCGGGCGCAGGCGTGCCGTGGACCGTGGGCTCGAGGTCCCCGGTCTGTGAGATGTCCTGCGCGACGAGGTCGCTGGGACTGGAGTCACCCAACGCCACGATGATAGCCGCCGACGCCCGCAAGCGTCTCGCCTGAGCGGCGAATCAGCCGAGTCCGCCGAGCTCGCGGATGGACTGGGCAAGCTCGTCGATGTTTTCGATGGTCCGGGGAATCACGAGGACGGTGTCGTCGCCGGCGAGCGTGCCGAGGATGTCGGGGTGTCGCATGTCGTCGAGATCCAGTCCTACGGCCTGCGCGCGGCCCACCTTTGTGCGAAGCACGACCATCGTCTCGTTATGAGTCACGTCCAGCAGCATGTCGGCTGGAAAGGCGGCCTCCTCGGTGGGGCGCAGGTGGTACGCGAACTCACCGTCCTCGCGTTGGTAGCGCTGCGCGCCCAGCAGCTTGAGGTCGCGGCTGATCGTGCTCTGCGTGGTCTCGAACCCGCGCTCGGTGAGCAGGTTCGACAGCTCGGTCTGGGTGCCGGTCTGTCCGCTGAGCAGCAGCTGCCGGAGCGCGAGGCGTCGAGCTTTGGGTCCGCTCATCCGAGGGCCTGCCGGGTGATCAGGGTGCCGATCCCTTCATCGGTGAACAGCTCGCCGACCAGCGCGTGCGGGACGCGGGCGTCGACGACGTGGAAGGCTGGGACGCCGCGCTTGGCGGCATGCCGCGCGAGCACGAGCAGGTCCGGGTCGGTCGCGTCGAAGCGGCCGCGTTCGAGGCCGGTGAGGAACGTGTCCGGCGAGAGCCGCTGCACGAGTCCATGCTTGTCGCGCAGGCCCGGCTCGCTCGCGAGGACGATCAGCTTCTGAATGCCGAGCTTGAGCGCCAGGTCGACGACGGCATCGGGGGCCGGCGAGGACTGGGTGAGCAGGCAAAGGTGTCCGCGGTCCAGCTTGTTCCGGATGCTGACGGGATCGGGGGACACCGCCGCCGCGAAGTGCCCCGACTCGTTCATGTGGGCGGTGACCGTATCGACCGCGTCCTGGCTCGGCAGAACCGCCAGCGGCTTGAGTCCCGCGTCGAGGCACAGCTCGAGGTCGTTGGCGAGGCTGGTCACGACGTTGCCGAGGTGCTCGTTGCGCGGCATGTACACCAACGCCTTGAGCCCCGCGAACCGGCGCACGTAGGAGAGGCCCTCGCACAGCAGCTGATGCTTGAGGCGGGGGGAGTACGCGGCGAGCGTCAGGTTGCGTGTGACCCCGCCGGCACGGGTCACTTCGATCTGCTTCGACTCGTCGGCGTTGATGCGAACGTAGTCGTAGCTCATGTCGCAGCCGTAGGCGATGGCGCTGGCCGTTCCCGAGCCGAGGTCGATGGTCCAGCGGACCTCGGTCTGCTGAAGCCCGGTGCGCAGCGCCGCCGAGTTGTGACCGAGCTTGGGGCCCGCGGCGTCGTAGAGGAGCGTTCCCTGGGCGCTGATGCTGATCGCGTCGGGCCCGACGTCGAGGTCCATCTCGGCGGCGATTTGCCCGATCGCCATGCCGACGCGCCCCCACTCGGGCTGGCCGGCGAAGGCGCTGCACTTCACCAGGTTGCTGCGACAAACGCCTCGCGCCAGCGCGCGGGCAACGTCCTTCGACGGCGCGCCGGTGACCTCGACCTCCAGCAGGCGGGTGGCGCCTTCACCATCGCGGGCCACCTGCTTGGCGAGCGCACGCAGGACCCCGTCGAGCGCGGCTGCAAAGGCAGCCTCGGCGTCGGGGCCTTCGACGTGCACGTCCGAGGCGCCGTTGGCCATCGCCACGACCATGTCGTTGGTCGAGGTGTCGCCGTCGACCGTGATCGAGTTGAACGTGTCGTCGACCGCGCTGCGCAGGATCGCGTCGAGTCGTGCCGGGGAGAGTGCCGCGTCGGTGACCACGAAGCCGAAGGTGGTGGCCATGTTCGGGTGAATCATCCCCGAACCCTTCGCAACGCCAAGCAGGCGGATGGGCTTGTCGGTGCCCGGCAGCGTCACTTGGGTGTGCGCGACCTTCGTGTGCGTGTCCGTGGTGATGATCGCCTTGGAGAACGAGCGGGGGTCGGGGTCGAGGGCGCCGGCGAGGTCCGGCGTGCATTCCTCGATCAGCTCGATCGCAAGCGGTACGCCGATGATGCCGGTACTTCCCGTCAGGACCGTATCCGGGTCGGTCCCCAACGCGTGGGCCGCTGCAATCGCCATGCGGCTGTTGGCCTGCGTTCCGAGACCGCCCGTCATGGCGTTGGCGTTGCCGCTGTTGACCAGCAGCGCTCGAATGCCGTCGGCCGGAAGCAAGGAAGCGTTGCGGTCGACGCACGCGGCGCGGACCTTGTTCTTCGTGAAGCACCCGGCAGCAACGGCAGGCGTCTGGCTGACGAGCAGGCCCAGGTCGGGGCGCGCATGCTTGATGCCGCAGCGCGACCCCGCGAACCGGAAGCCGGCGGGCACCACGAAGAGGTCTTCGATCTCGGTATGAACGTGTGGAGCGGTGTCGGTCATTGCAAGGCTCGTGTCATCGGAGGCACGACGTTGCCGGCGTGCTGCACGGGGTGGGGGAGGCCGGACTCCATCGAGAGGCCGCACCAAAGGTTGAGGTTGGCGAGCGCCTGGCTGGCAGCGCCGCGCATGAGGTTGTCGATCGCGCCGAAGACCGGGACCTGTCCGCCGTCGGCGCTCGGACCCACGGCGAGCACGGCCTGGTGGGAGCCGACCACGTGGGCGACGCCCAGGCCCGGGCCTGGTTCGGGCAGCACCGTCACGTACGGGTGGGTCTCGTAGGCGTGTTGCAGCGTCTCGAGCACGTGCTCCGGACCGCGGGTCGGCGTGACGAACCCGGTGACCAGGATGCCGCGCACGATCGGGAGCAGCTGCGTCACGAAGCTGACCGGCGCCCCGAGGTGTCGCGCGATCTCGGGAATGTGCTTGTGGCTTCCGACCTTGTACGGAAACGTGTTGCCGAAGAGCGCGCTGAAGTGGAGATCGTCTCGCAGGCTTTTGCCGGCGCCCGAGGTCCCGCTCGCGCCGACGACCGCGATGGGCGCAGACTCGATGGCACCCGCGCGCAGGAGCGGGACGAGCGCGAGCAGGGTCGCGGTCGGGTAGCACCCGGGGTTGGCCACGATGCTCGCGTCGGACGGCGGGGCGCCCCACAGCTCGGGGACGCCGTAGTGGATGCCGTCGGTCCGTCGGTACGCGCCGGAGAGGTCGAGCACGCCGATCCCGCGGTCGGTCAGGGCTGAAGCCCAGGCTCGCGCGGGCCCGTCGGGGATCGCCAGCGCGACGACGCGGCATTCGCGGAACCGCGCAATCGCCTCATCGCTGGGATCGCGGTCCGAAGCCAAGACCGGATCCATGCACGGATGCTGCATGAGTAGCGCATGGAGGACTTGGCCTGCGTAGCCGGTCGCACCGACGATTCCGATGCGGATGTTGTCCGTATTCAATGGTTTTTGCCGCTCCCGACGGCGTTCTACTTCGGTGCCGACGGAGGCGCAACCCAAACGCGGCCCGTCGGGTGATGCGTTTTTATGCACATTCGCACGAGGCGACAAAAAAATCGAAGGTGAGGGTTGACTCTGCGGCGGGTTGGGGACACTATCCGCGTCCCGTTGCGGGAATAGCTCAGTTGTTAGAGCGCAACCTTGCCAAGGTTGAAGTCGCGAGTTCGAATCTCGTTTCCCGCTCCAGAAGGCCTCCCAGAGGCCTCGAAAACGCCGCTCCCGACCACTCGGACGCGGCGTTTTTCGTGGTTTTCCGTCAGCGCCGGTCTTCCGGCAGCGGGCGCGGTGGGTCCCGGTCTCGGAAGCCGCCGGTGGCGCGCCGCGATCCCTGACTCGGCCGCGCTCGCGACGGGGACGCAGTTTGCTACGTTCGCGCTCGAACCGTGACGCGCCGCGCCTCCATTCGTGCATCCCTGCTCGCCGCCGCCTTGCTCGGCGCCGTCGGCTGCCCAAAGCCGGAGGCCGACGCACCCGCAAAGCCCCGCATCCGCATCGACGCGGAGCGGTACCGCGTGCCGCTGCTCGCCAACGAGTACGCGCTGGGCGGCGAGACCCCGCTGGTCACCATCGTCATCTTCACGGACTACGCGTGTCCCCCGTGCGCGAAGACCTGGGCGGTGATGGATAATCTCGTCGAGGACTACGGCGAGGACATCCGCGTCATCTTCCGCTCGTACACGGTCCCGGGCTTCGGTAAGGGAGAAGAGGCCGTCGAGGCCGCGTTCGCAGCCGGCGACCAAGGCAAATTCTGGCAGATGCACGTCGAGCTGTTCAACCACATCGGTGCGTTCGACCGACCGACGTTGCGCTCCCACGCCCAGACGATCGGGCTCGACGTTCCGCGGTTCATGGACGACCTCGATACCGGTGCACAGGCGGGCACGCGGATGCGGCACCGCCGGGAGGCCAAGCGCCTGGGCATCATCGGCCTTCCGGTCTCGTTCGTGAACGGCCTGTACATGGCCGGCTACGCGGACGAGGCGACGTGGCACGGCATCCTCGACGAGGAAATCGCCCGCGCGAAGGAACTCATCGCCGCGGGCACGCCCCGGGCACAGCTATACGACAAGATCCTGGCGTCGGCGTCGTCCAAGCAGGTCGCGCGTCCCGAGGGTGCGGACAAGCTTGCCAAGCAGCTCGCCGAGAAGCAGGCGCTGACCAACCCGCCCGCCAACCTCACGCCCCCGGCGTTCGACCAGCGCTACACGATCGAGGCCGGGGTCAGCAAACCCGTCGGTCCCGACGACGCGCCCGTGCAGGTCGTCGAGCTGGTCGACTTTCAGTGCCCGTTCTGCGCCAAGGCGCATGAAGAGCTGCTCGAGCTTCGCAAGACCCACGCGAACGACGTGCAGTTCGTGGTCCGGCACGTGCCGCTGGAGATCCACACGGCGGCCCGAGGCGCGGCGAAGGCCGCGGTCGCTGCCAACGCCCAGGGCAAGTTCTGGGAGATGCACGACGCGATTTTCGCCCACGAAGGGGCGCTCGACCGGGCGGCCTTCGTCTCCATGGCGCAGACGCTCGGCCTCGATGTCGAGCAGTTCACTGCAGACCTGGACGCCACGGCGACCAACGAAGCCGTCGACGCCGACCTTCGCCTCTCCTTGAAGCTCGGCGTGGTCGCCACCCCTGGCTTCTTCATCAACGGCCGATATGTCAGCGGCTTCCGCCCCGGTCGACTCGGTGGGGTGATTCAAGAAGAACTCGACGCCGCGAAGGCGCTGCAAGACGAAGGCGTCGCGCGTGACCAGCTCCGCGTACGTCTGATGGCCGACGCGGTCGGCCCGGAAGGATATCCAAACCCATGAAGGCAACGCTGCTCCGTGCCGCCCTCCTTGCGGCCCTCGTCGTCTCGCCGAGTGCCTGCAAAAAGACCGAAGCCGAAGCCGACCCGACGTACGCAGCGGCGCTGCCCACGATGGAGGACGTCGACGACGCCTTCGCCGAGCAGGCCAAGGGCAACGGCGACCGCGTCCGGGTGACGTACAAGGCGACCGACGCGATCCGCGGCGCCGCCGAGCCGCTGGTCACGATCGTCGAGTACAGCGACTTTCAGTGCCCGTTCTGCGGGACCTTCGCCACCACGGTCCACGAGCTCGAGCGGGTCTACCCCGACGACGTTCGCGTGGTGTTCCACCAGTTCCCCATGCCGATGCACCCCGACGCACCCCTGGCGGCAAAGGCCGCGATTGCGGCGAGCGAGCAGGGCAAGTTCTGGGCAATGCACGACCACATGTTCCGCAACCGCACCAAGCTCAAGCGGGACGACCTGCTCGGCGTCGCGAAGGACTTCGGCCTCGACGTGAAGGCGTTCGAGGCCGCCCTCGACGGCGACGCGACGGCCAAGCGCCTCGAGCTCGAGCAGACGCTCGGCCGGCGACTGGGCGTTCGCGGCACCCCCACCTTCTTCGTCAACGGGCGTCCGTTCTCCGGGGCGATGGATGCGGCAGCCCTTGGGGAGATCATCGAGGCAGAGCGGACCTTTGCGAAGTCGCTCATCGATGCCGGTGTGCCGCGCAAAGAGATCTACGCGCGGATCATGCGTGCGGCCAAGGTCGCCGGGGCTCGGTAGCGCAGCGAACGCGAGGAGTTGGTGATGGCAGAGGACGAGTCCAAGCCCGAGGTGGCGAACGAAGACGAGGAGAAGAGCGGCTCCGGCCCCCTGATGGGTGTGCTGGCGTTTTTGATGGCGCTGGGCCTGGGCGTCCTCGGCGGCCGCCTCTTCCAAGACGACCTCGTCGGTCCCCCGGTGCTCGACGACGACACGCGCTACGACGTCGAGCTGCGCGGCGACGAGCCCGCGATGGGTGCCGATGACCCACTCGTCACGATCATCGAGTTTGCCGACTACCAGTGCCCGTACTGCGCCCAAGCGCGCGAGCCCCTCGAGAAGGCGCTGGGCAAGTTCGACGAGGACGTCCGCCTCATCTACAAGCACTTTCCGCTGCCGGGGCACCGCATGGCCACGCCTGCCGCCAAGGCGGCCTGGGCTGCGCTGCAGCAGGACAAGTTCTGGGAGATGCACGCGGACTTGTTCGAGGCCAAGGCCAGCGTCAAAGAGATCGGCGCTCGGGCGGCGTCGATGGGCATGGACGAGGCCAAGTTCTTGCGAGACTTCGCCAGCACCGAGGCCTCCCAGGCGGTCGACTCGGATCTGCTCGCGGGCGCGAAGCTCGGCGTGACGGGCACGCCCGTGTTCTTCGTCAACGGGCACCGGTACGTCGGGTTCCGCGACACCTCGCAGTGGACGGACGTGCTCGAGTTCGAGATCGAGAACGCGGAGCGCCTGGTCGACGCCGGGACCGCACGGGCGCAGGTCTACGCCACGCTCATGAAGGACGCGGTCAAGAACCGCCGCAGCAAGAAGGCATCCGAGCCGGTTGCGGCCAAGCCCGGCGGGCTCGACCCGAACGTCCTGTATCCGGTCGACGTCGATGGGCGCCCCACGCTGGGTCCCGCCGACGCGCTCGTCACCGTTGCGGTGTTCTCCGACTTCCAATGCCCCTACTGCGGGCGCATCGCCCCCACGCTCAAAGAGCTGGTGGAGGTCGAGAAGGACGTCCGCGTCGTGTTCATGCAGCTGCCGATCCGCTCGCACCCGCGGGCGCGTGACGCCGCCAAAGCTGCGCTCGCCGCCGGTCGCCAAGACAAGTTCTGGGAGATGCACGACCTGCTCTTCGAGCGGCGCGCCGAGCTGAACAAGGCGGACTTCGCGACGTTTGCCGCCGAGCTCGGGCTGGATGCGGAGGCGTTCGCCGCCGACGTGGCCGACGTCGCGCTCGAAGGGCTCATCGTCACCGACGAGGCGCTGGCCCGGTCGCTGAAGATCGCGAGCACCCCCAGCACGTTCGTCAATGGGCACTACGTCCGAGGCGCCGTCCCGCTGAAGACCCTGCGGGCCAAGGTGGCGGAGCAGCGGGCGGTGGCCCAGGCGCTGGTCGACGCCGGAACGCCCGCGGCAGGCGTGTATGCGGCGCTGATGGCCGACGCCGTCGTCCCCTCTCCGTGAGCGGGCCGTGAGCGGGCGCTCGCGCCAAGCTTGCGCGAGGCGCATGCAGAGTCCGCAGTTGGCCGCGTTTGCGCGCCGATCTGCTACGGTCCGCCCGTGAGCGACGCGAAGCCCGAAGCCAAGTCCGGCCCCGACGCGTTCGGCATGCTGGTCTACGCCCTGTACGTCGGCGTGGGTGGCCTGCTGGTGTTCATGTTCGCGTGGTCGCTCCGCGGCGCCGTGGATACGCAGAACGCCTCGGTCTGCCGCGCGCTCACCCCCGAGTTCCGCTCGCGCGCCGCGGTCACCGTCACCCAGGGTGGCAACCCGGTCGCAGGGGTCGCGATCAACCCCGATGCCCAGGGCGCGGCACCCAAAACTGATGCCCAGGGCGCAGCCACGGTGATGCTGCCGCACGGCGCACAAGAGGTCGTGCTGGTCCCGCCCGGCGGGGAGCCGCTGCGCTTCGCGCTGGACCTGCCCGGCAGCGAAGACCTCGAAATCGCGTTCGACCTCGACGTCGGCGGCTCGACCATCGGCAGCCGCAGCCCGTTCATGGCGCCCGAGATCGAGGCGCAGGACCTGCAGGGCAACCCTGTCAAGCTCTCCGACTTTCGCGGCAAGCTGGTGTTGGTCAACTTCTGGGCGACGTGGTGCGAGCCCTGCATCACCGAGTGGCCGCAGCTGGACCAGCTCGCCGCGCGCCTGGGCGACCGCGACGACGTCGTCGTGCTCGCCGTGAGCATCGACGAGAAGCGCGAGGACATCGTGCCGTTCCTCGAGCGAATGTCGCTCGACCAGACCGGCGTGACGGTGCTGTGGGATCCCACGAGCGAGCAGCATCGCAACTACGGCAGCGACAAGATTCCCGATACGTTCTTCATCGATGAGCAGGGCGTCGTCTCCGCTGCGTTCGTGAACGTTCGCAAGTGGGGCAACCCCGAAGCGTTCCACTGCGTCGACGGCAGCATCGGCCGCGGATGAACCCGGCGTGCGTCCTCCTCCGGGCGCGATGGGACCGTTGATCCCCGGGGGCGGCGAGAGCGTCCCTGGTTGTTCCGCTGGGATGCTTTCCTCGTAAGGGGGTCACAGAGCCGTCGTTGATGCCTCGAGCGCAACGAAACCGGCCGGCGACAACCTCTGCCGTTCTCCGATCCGTCCAACCCGCGATCCCCGTGGGTGCCAGGGGTTGTCGCCGTGTCCGGTCGCGCGAGGATGACGATGGAACGCTCGCTGGTGCGTGCCGTGCTGCGCGGTGCCCTGCTCACGACTCTGGTCCCTGGCTCGATCGCGCTGGGGTTGCTCCCTTCCACCGCGGTGGCTGCCCCCGCTGCGACCGGCACGCTCTCGGGTGTGCTTCGCGACGACGAAGGTAAGCCGGTCGAGAACGCGCTGGTGGTCGTTCAGTGCACCTGCATGGCCGACAACCTCGAGCTCTACACGAATGCCCGCGGCTTGTTCGCGGCCCGTGGACTGCCTCCGGGCACGTACACGATCCAGGCCTTTTACGGCGATGCTGCCTCGACGCGTCGGGCCGAACTCGCCCGCGGCGGCAAGGTCACGGTGCGGATGTCGCTGGGCGACGTCGGCATGACGCGGGAGCTGATTCTCAAGCCGGCGGTGCGTCCCGACGCGCAGCCGGGCATCAGCCTCGACACCGAAGCCCTCGACAAGCTCCCCGGCGGAGGGACGAGCGGCGGCGTGTTCGAGACGGTCATGGACATTGACCCGCACGGCACGAGTGACGCCGGGGGGCGGTCGTCGATCGGAAGTACGAGCGCCGAGACCGATTATCGGGTGGAGGGCGCGAGCCTGAACGACCCGGCGCTCAACCGCCCCACGATGTCACCCGTCCGGGAGTTCGTCGACGCCGTCGAGGTGCGTGGTTCGGGTTACGACGCCGAGTACAGCGGCTACGTCGGTGGCGTCGTGGAGGCTCGCCGCCGCTCGGGCACCAACACGTTCCGCGGCAACGCCCGCTTCAGCATCCTGCCGCGGCTGGCTGCGCCCCGCTTCGTCGTGCGGACCGACAACGCGCTGCGCAGCACCGAGCAGCTCGACTACCAGATGCAGGGCGTGGTCTCGATGGCGGGCCCCATCATCGAGGACAAGCTCTTTTGGTCCGGCGGCATCTTCGTCGTCGGCAGCCGCTCGACCCTGACCCAGAGCTTCTTCCGCCGCGTCGACAAGGACGACTCGGGCGGCTACGAGGGGTGTCCGTACGAGAACGGCGCCTTCGACTGCGTCGACGGTGGCAACTACATCGCGAGCGAGCGGTTTGCGGAGCAGCGCTTCAGGACCGGTGGCGTGTCGGTGCAGGCGTTCGGGGGTCTCGACTGGGCCATTTCGCCTCGGCACCGGATCAGCGGCAGCTTGTTCGTCAGTCCCCGCTACCAGCGTCGGTCCTACCGGCGCCCGGTGAACTTCGGCTCGCTCGACCCCGACGCGCTGGGCCCCAACCCCAGCGCCGACCCGGTCAGCGGCGCCACGACCGTGGCCAACGGCGTGGTCAACGACCACTTCGGATGGGACCGCTCGAACTCGCTCCTGGCCACGCTGGGGTACCAGGGCCGGACGCGCGAAGACGGCATCGAGATCGACGCCAACCTCTCGTATCTGCAGGCCAGCTCGCAGGACGCGTGGCGCCTGGACAACCCCGAGCTGCTCGACCTGCCCGCAACGCAGGAGTTCTCGACCGCCGGCAAGAACCTGTTCGACTTTCTCGACGCGGAGAGCCGCACCGCGCTCGCGCCGGGCGTTTCAGAGGCGTGCAACGACGCCTCCTTGCCCGGGGTCTCGTGTCCGGTGCGTTCGTGGATGTCCGGTGGCATCGGGCAGTACGGTCAGTCGCGTTCGCGTCGGTACTCCGGCAACTTCGCGCTCACGCACTACTTCCAGGCCGCGGGCAGCCATCAACTCAAGTACGGCGCGCAGCTCGAGCACACCGAACGCTGGCGTCGTCTCGCGTACTCGGGCAGCAACGAGGACTCGTTCTACGAGCGATGCGAGGCCGTCGGCGGCACGGGCGTAGGAGAGGCGTGCTTCAACGAGAACGGCGAACTCTTCAACCCCGACGCGGGCCGGGTCAACAACAACCGCCTGATCGTGCGCCGGGCCGAGGACCCCAACGCCTCGACCACGTACGGCTACGGCACCGTTCGCCCGGGCGAGCTGCGGGCCCTGGCTACGTCGCTTGGCGCCGGCGTACGCGTCGACGACTACACCGCCAAGGTCACCACGCAGAACTACGGCCTGTACCTCCAGGACCGCTGGGCGATCCTCGACAACCTCTTCCTCGGCGCGGGCGTGCGCTGGGACATGCAGGACATGCGCGACCTCAACGGCGACCGTGCGGTGTTCCTGTGGGACAACGTCGCCCCGCGCCTCAACGTGGTCTACGACTGGACCGGGGAGGGCAAGAGCCGGCTGTTCGCCTCGTACGGATGGTTCTTCCAGCAGCTACCGCTGACGCTGCTCAACCGCGTCTACGGCGGCCAGATCAACGTATTCCGACAGTTCGACGCGGCGAACTGCCGCACGTCCCGGACGGTACGAGGCGAGCCGCGCGACACGACCCGACAGGGGCAACCCACCGAGTGGTGCACCGACACCGACGTCTCCACGACCGGCCTCACCGCGGGCTCGTCGGTGCCACGACTCAAGGGGCAGTACGACCGGCAGTGGACCATGGGCTATGAGCACGAGGTCATCGAAGACCTCACGATTGGGGTTACGTGGCTGCACAAGGATCTTGGACGCGCGGTCGAAGACGTTTCGACCAACGGCGGCCTCGACTTCATCTTGGCGAACCCTGGAACGCCGGTTTCGGCCAAGGCCATCGATGCACAGCAGGCGATGTGTACTCAGCTGGGGCGCGACATCGACAGCATGGCGCTCGACGACCCCTCCCGCGCACCGCTGGCGCGGGAACTCCAACGCTGCGAGTTCCTGCTCGACGCGTACCAGAAGGTCGGCGGCCTGACTCGCCCCACGCGCAACACCGACGCGTTCTCGCTGACGTTCAACAAGCGCTTCGGAAACAACTGGATGCTCGTGGGCAGCTACACGTATAGCCGCGTGGTCGGCAACTACGAGGGCTTCGTCGACCCCATCACCGGGGCGATCAACCTCGGTGCCTCCCGACAGCACGACATCCCCGAGCTGGTGCGCAACAGCTTCGGTCCGCTGTCGTACGACACCCCGCACCGAGTCAAGCTGGACGGGTTCTACGTCTTCGACCTCAAGGATGCAGGGGCGCTGACGGCAGGCGGTAGCTTTCGCGGCAGTTCGGGGTACCCGATCTCCATGCGTGGGGACAGCAACCGCTACCCGGGGCAGTTCCCGATCTACGTGCTGCCTCGGGGCGCTGCGGGCCGGATGAAGCCGAACTACCAGGTCAACGCGGCGCTGCAGTACACCTATCCAATCGCCGTGAAGGAAGGCAAGGAGTCGATGATGCTGGGGGTCGGAGCGCGACTGTTCAACATCACCAACGCCAAGGCGGTCCTTCGCGTCGACGAGGTATATACGCTCGACGCGACGCGCCCGGTTGCCGGCGGGGACCTCAGCGACCTCAAGCACGTCAAGGCGCAGAACCCCTCGCGGCCGACCGACTTCTTCCAGCGCCGGATCATCGCGCCGCAGGGCAACTATGGCGTGGAGGCGGCGTTCCAGATGCCGCTCGCGGCCCAGTTCGACGTCAACCTGGCATTCTGATCGACAGCGCCTGGACGCGGTCGGTCGCGACCACGACCGTATCGCCAGCGACCAGCGGCGTCACGTACTTGCCCCCGGGGCCGAGCAGGCCCTCGGGACTCTGCCACAGCAGCTCCAGCGTGCGCCCGTCGAACGCGTAGAGGATGGGCTCGGGCGTTGCGGGGTCGAGCAGCGGGGCGACACGCGGCGCGTTGCGGTCGAGCACCCAGACGACCGGTGCGCCGTTGGGGCCGCTGGAGACAACGGGCGAGCCGGGGTTGAGCATCGCGACCTCGAGGTTGGCCGCATCGACCGCCAGGTAGGGCGCTGCGTCCTCCTCGACCACGCGCAGCCGAATCACCGAGGGCGGCACGCTCGTGGTCGAAGACGGGCTGGCCTTGGTGGAGCCGCTGGCGAACAAGACCGCGCCGTCTTCGTCGGCGTAGTAGGCGAGACGAGAACGCATCTTCGCGTGGTCGATCTCGCCGAACACGTCGGAGTAGGGACCAAAGACCGACAGCGGCCCGCGCGTCCCATACTGCGGCTGGACGCCCGGCGGAAGCAGCGAGTCATCGGTGTCGGCTTGGGTCCGGCACGGCGGGCGCGCGTTGCCCATAGGGGCGAGCGTCTCGAGGTCGATGAGATAGACCGTGCCTTGCTTGCCGCCCATCGCCACCAGCGATGTGTCTGGAAGGACCAGGGCCTGCGATGCGCCGAGATCCATGTTGAACTCGTCGAGCACGCAGTAGTTGAACGGCGTGTAATGCCGTCCACCGCTCAGGCCCGGTTCGAGCGCGAGCAGGGAGCTGCCCCAAACGCCCGGCATCGATTCGGTCTGCGCGGGGGCGTTTCCCGTGGCAGCCAGGACCTCGCCCGATGGCAGGACGAGCGGGCCGCCGGCGCCCCAGATGCCGCCGCTGCCGCGCCCCTGCGTTTCCGGAGCCGACGCGAAGCTCGCGGCGATGGATGCCGACGTCGTGTCGAGCTCGACCATCCACCCTGCGCCCTCACCCCAGAACGTGCCGAAGGGGACGTAGAGCCGTTCGCCGTCGGGGGACAACGCGAGCGCGCCGCGCTGGGACATCTGCTCGGGTCGCAAGAACGTCGCTGCGCCTCCGCGGTTGGCCCGCTCCACGGACTGCGCATCGAGCACGACGGGCCAGCCCGGCTGGACCTCCCCGTCGGCGACGTCGAGAGCGTACGCCAGCCAGCCCGCGCGCGCGTCGAGCGAGACCACATAGAGCGTGTCCCCGCGCAGGACCGGCGTGGAGAGGACGCCGAGCGGGACGCCGCCGTCGAGGCGATCGACGGGGATGGGGGTCCCGAGCTGTGTCCTCCAGCGGGTTGCTCCCTCCGCGCCGGTGTCGAGCGCGTATACCCAGCCGCTGCTGCTCGCGACGAACACGATGCCATCTGCGAGCAGGGGCGAGGCGTAGACGCGTGCCTCGACCTCGGCGCCATCGACCTGCGCCGGGTCGAGGACTCCGCTGCTCCAGCGCACCTCGAGCCCGGCACGGACCTCGTCAGCCTGAAGGGATGCGCGAGCCCAGCCCAGCTTGTCTTCGCCGTGAAACTGCGGAACCAGCCCCGGCAAGCCCTCGCCGCGGTCCGGCGCACAGCCCAACCCCACAACCGTGCTCACGGCACACGCGACGGCGCATGCCCATCCTACCTTCACCATGTCCAACTCCAAGGCCGACGCATCCGGCGTCGGTGTCTCTACGGTGCCATCTCGATCGTGACCGCGCAACTCAGCGCGGCGTGTCGAGCCAGGCGAGCAGCTGGTCGGGCAGGGTGCGGGGCGCTGAGGGCACGAGCGCGGGCGCGGGCAGTCCGACGTGCCCACCGCGGGGAAGCATCTCGACGCGCAGCGCGTCTCCGGCCGCGCGCAGGGATGGCTCGACGGCATGACCGGGGACCATCGGATCGAACGGGGAGCCGACATACAGCGCGGGCACGTCGAGGTCGCGGAGCAGAGGGCCAACGCTCATGCTCTGGTGGTAGTGCGCGACGTCGTCGAAGCCGTGCCGGGGAACGACGACCTCGTCATCCCATCCCCAGATCGTATCGATGCCCGCGGCGATGCTCGCGGGCGCGGGGACCCGGGGACCGGTGCCGTGACGGCGCACCACGTCTGCATACGAGGCTTTGAGCGAGCGAAGCACGACCTGCCGGTACAGCCACGCGCGACGGCGATCGATCGACGCGCACGAAGCTGCGAGGTCCAACGGTGCGCTGACTGCGACGACGCCGGCGATACGCGAGCCGACGTCATGCGCGAGCCGCAGACACACGTGACCGCCCAGCGACACGCCGACGACAAAGATGGCGTCCTGTCCTGCGAGGGCAGGAGAGGCCAGCGCCGCGCAGAGGTCCGCGGTAAGCCCCGCGTGGTAGATGTCTTCCCCCGAGCCGTCCGCACCGCGCAGGTCGATGCGCAGGCTCGACCATCCCCGCCGGGCCGCCGCGTCCGCGAGGGCGATGCAGTAGCCGCTCTGGGAAGATCCCCCGAGTCCGTGAACGAGCAGCACGGCGGTGCGCGAGCCAGGATGTGGGCTCCATCGTCCGCCGAGGCGAACGGTGCCGCCATGACCGTCGGGAACCTGGAGAGCCCACGTTTCGCTGGGTGGCGGCGAGATCGGCCTCAGGCGGTGCTTCGCGTCGGCGAGCACCGTCCAGGCGTGACCGCCCAGAACACGGTCGAGGCGCATGCGGCTACTCGATCGTCGCGGCGCCGGCTTGGTCGGGCGAGTACCCGCCCTCGACCAACCCATCGAGGTCGCAGTAGACCCACGTGGTGCCGCCGTCGCTCGACACGCGGGCGGCATAGTCGTACACGCCGGCCGCCGCGAACTGCAGGTCGCCCTGGTATTCGTCGTTGTTGGGTGCTCCGGCGGCTGCGCCGTCCCAGCCGGGGTTGCCGGTGCCCAAGACCCAGCTCCACCCGCCGCCGTCGGGGTTGGAGCCGTCCTCGCCGTAGCCGAACTCCACGACCACGTTCGGGTCGATGTCGTTTCCCGGCGTGCTGTCGGTCAGCGTCTCGATGTAGACACGCGAGTACGCCGTGGTCACCGTCGCGGTCGAACCCTCGATCGTTGCGGGGAACTGCAGGTTGCACCACCCGACCGTGAGCGGCTCCGGTCCACCGCTCGTGACGTCGTCGACCTGCGTCCCGGTTGAGGTACTGCCCCCGCCGGTGCTTCCGGTGGATGCTCCACCGCTCGAGGTTCCGTCGGTGTCCGCGTCGGCGTCGGTGCTGGTCTCGTCGGTGTCGCCGGTCGTGGTGGCGCCGGTGGTGGTGTCGGTCCCAGCGGAGGTCGGCGTCGTTGCGCTGACCGACGTCACTGGAATCGTCGTCATCACGTCGTCAGCATCGGCGGTCGTTCCGCCCGCACCCGTCGTCGTGCCCGCGTCGCTTCCTCCGCCGTCGCATGCCACGGCGCCGAAGAGCAGCAGCGCCATCATCGAACGCACCCTCGAAGTCATCGTAGGACTCTAACAAGCGCGCAGATGCTGCGCGGCGGAGCGCTTCAAACGCCGTGCTGTTAAAGGTTGCTGCTGAATTGATCGTAGTAACGTCCATGACTTGCGCCCAAACGGCCGAACGTCGCGCCGTCCAACGTTGCGGGATCGCTCCAAAAGCGTGCGGCTTGCAATGTTGACCCCCTCAACGGTTAGCGCTAGAACCCGCGCGTGCCGAGCGTGGAACCCGCAGAGCGTTCGGGCCCCAGCCTTCGTCTGGTGCTCGGCGTCATCGCCGTCATCATCGTCGGTTTTGGGGTCGCGGGCTTTTGGCAGCTGACCAAGAGCCGCAACCATTTTGCGGCGGCGACGGCGGCGATGGACGAGACCGGCAAGACGGTCGACACCGAGGGCTGCGTGTCTGCAGTGCTCGACTGGCACGCTGCGTGTGAAGCCAACAAGCCGCTATGCGACAACGGCGTGCCCATGGTGATGACCCACTGTCTGCTTGGCCGTGACCGCGGCGAGTACTGCGAGTCGCTCGACCTTTCGTCGGCGAAAGCGAAGTGGGTGTTCAACCGCTGCGAAGAGCGGGGCACGCCCTGCACGAACCGCAAAAGTTGCGCGTGCGCCAGCGCATACAGGGCTATCGACAGTTTCTGCCGACACGGGCAAGAAGGAGTCGCGCTGTGAAAGCTCGAGACTTCATCGCTCTGACCAAGCCGTCGATCACGCGCATGTGCCTGATCATGGCAGCCGGCGGCTTGGCGCTCGCGCCCGGTTCGGTCAGCCTCGGCACCGGCATTGCGGCGTTCATCGGCATCGCACTCGCGGTCGGAGGCGCCAACGCGTTCAACATGTGGTGGGAGCGGGACACCGACCGCTTCATGTCGCGGACGAAGCGACGCCCGCTTCCCGCCGGCCGGATGGCGCCCCAAGCCGCGTTCGTCTTTGCGGCTGCGCTGTCGGTGTTGTCTCTCCTCGTGCTGGCGATCGGCACCAACGTGCTCACCGCCATCCTCGCCGGCCTGGCCATCTTCAGCTACGTCGCCATCTACACGCCGTCGAAGTACCGCACGCCCGCCGCGTTGGTCATCGGTGCCGTACCCGGCGCTGCGCCGCCGCTGTTGGGATGGACGGCCGTGACCGGCAGCATCGACCCACCAGCGGTCGTCCTGTTCCTCATCCTCCTGGTCTGGCAGATGCCGCACTTCATCGCGATCGCGCTGTATCGCAAGCAGGAGTACGCGCGGGCCGGAATCAAGGTGGTGCCGCTGGTGCGCGGCGACGCGGTCGCGAAGATCCACGCCGTCGCGTGGACGCTGATTCTCGTGCCGCTGACGCTGCTGCTGGTGCCCATGGGCTCGGCGGGCGGCGTCTACTTCCTTGCTGCCGCGCTGCTCGGCGCGGCCTTCCTCGGCTGGAGCTTCACGGGACTCGACAACGATGCCGGGGACCGCTGGGCGAGGAACTACTTTCTCGCGTCGCTGGTGTACCTGCCGGCGCTGACCCTCGCACTCGTCGCCGACGTCGTGCTGTAGCTCGATGGCCGTCCCACCCCCAGACTTCGAGCCACCTCCGTGGCTTCAGTTCCTGCGTCGCCACATTTGGGTGATCATGGGGGTGCTTTCGATCGTCACGATCACCGCGATTCGCCCATACATGCGGCACATCCCGGACCCACCGGCCGTGATGTTCACGCTCCCCGAATACGACCTCGTCGACCACGAAGAGCGTTCGTTCACGCCGAGTACGCTCGAGGGGCAGGTCTGGATCGCGAGCTTCGTCTTCACGCGATGCCCGAGCAGCTGCCCCGCGGTGACGCGGGCCATGAACGACCTGCACGACCGGTTCGCGCGCAATGGAATCGGGGTGAAGATGGTGTCGTTCTCGGTCGATCCGGAGAACGACACCCCCGCGGTGCTTGCCGCCTATCACGACGACCTCGGCGTTGACGACGATGCGTGGCGATTCGTCACCGGGGAGCTTCCGGCCATCACGACGCTTCTCGAGGACGGGTTCAAGCTCGGCATCGGAGAGCGGACCGAAACCGACGGCCTTTTCGACATCGCCCACTCCACCAAGCTCGCGCTCGTCGACGCCGAGGGCAACGTGCGCGGCTTCTACGGTCTCGACCCCACGCCCAACGTCGACGGCGGGCTCGACGAACTCTATGAGCGAGCCGACCGCGTGGTCATGCTCGCGAAGACGGGGAAGTAGGACGAACATGCACTGTCGTTCGATTCTCGTTGGCACCGCGACGGCCTCGCTCTTGGCGGGATGTCCCGAAGAGGCACCCAAGTTCGACGCTGCCCAGACGCTCGGTGGGGTGGAGGTCAGCGCAGCCGTGCTCAACGCTGGCCATCGCACGTACGAGATGCGCTGCGCGAGCTGCCATGGACACGACGGCGCTGGCACCGGCCCAGCCTCCACCGGGCTTGCCGAGGCGCCGCGCGACTTCCGCGCCGCGAACTTCAAATACAAGTCGACGCCCGGCGACGCGCTTCCGACCGACGCCGACCTCGACGTCACGCTCCGCAAGGGGCGTCTCGAAGGCGGGATGCCCGCCTTCGGAGGCCTCACCAACGACGACCGCGCCGCAGTCATCCAGTATCTGAAGACCTTTTCCCCGCGGTGGGCAGCCGCGCCGACGGAGGCGTCGTGAGCGTCATCCACGGCGCGCTCTGTCCGCGCGATCATGACCGCGATCACCTCGCACCCCGCAGGGGCGATCGCTCACGAGGAGACTGCGAGGTTTCCTCCCTAAACCCCCTACGAACGCGGTTCTTCCGGGGTTCTTGGCGCACTCCAAGGTTGCGGCGCCCTGTCGCAATTGATAGTGTCCGCGCCGGAATAAGCGGGATGTACGCACTTTCTCTCGCCGCGGAAAACGCAGTCCGTCGACGCCCGATGAGGGGCGCCGCCGGCACGACGTTGGTTGATCTCGCGACGACCTCCACACCCACCCTTTCTAACGTCGGGCTCGCCCTCGTCGTTTCCTCGCGTTCGCGCGAGGAGTCGGCCGGTCGCGCCCGAGGACGGTAACTAGAGGATGCCTGCCATTTTTCCTCGCTGGACGAACACCATTCCAGTCGTGCTCGGCCTGATCGCTCCGATTCTCGGAGCCGGTGCCATTTTCACGGTCTGGTACTACTTCTCCCCGCTCTACACCGACGTCGGCTATCAGCCGAAACAGCCGGTTCCGTACAGCCACAAGCTGCACGCGGGCGAGATGGGCATGGACTGCCGCTACTGCCACAACACGGTGGAGTACGCGGCCCATGCAGCGATTCCGCCCACGCAGACCTGCATGAACTGCCACGACGGGTTGGTCCGGACGACCAACCCCGGCGGCCCCTACGAGGGACGCATCGCCAACGTGAAAAAGAGCTGGGAGACCGGCGAGGCGATCGAGTGGGTTCGTGTGCACATGCTTCCGGACTACGCCTACTTCAACCACGCGCCGCACGTCGCCGCGGGGGTGGGGTGTGCCTCATGCCACGGCCGCATCGACCAGATGGTCGTCGTGTCGCAAGACCAGGCGCTCTCCATGGGCTGGTGCCTCGATTGCCATCGCAATCCGAAGCCCAACCTTCGCCCGCTCGACCAGGTCACCAACATGGCTTGGGATGCGGACGCTGAAACCTACGACCCGGACCGGGATCCCGAGCGCAAGCGCAAGGTGAATCCGCCGCTCCACTGCTCGGGATGTCACCGATAGCTCGAGGTTCACGATGAAGAAGCTCAACGTCGTCAATGGAAAGGGCGCGCCCAAGCGCCTGGCTCCCCTGCAGCCGAAGGGCGAGGTCGCAAAGGCCGTCGTCAAGCGTGGCTCGCAGTTTTGGAGCAGCCTCGAAGACAAGCTCACCGACGCAGAAGAGAAGGCCGACAACTGGAAGGAGTTCCCCGAGGGTGCGGAGGAACTTGAGGTCGGTGGAGACGGGGTCTCCCGTCGCAACTTCTTCGGTCTGATCGGCTCCGGCGCAGCGCTGGCGGGCATGAGCCTGACCACCAGCGGCTGCATTCGAAAGCCGTCGGAGCAGATCCTGCCGTACCGCACGCGACCCGAGGACATGATCCCGGGCAAGCCGATGTACTACGCGTCGGCCATCCAGCTCGGCGGTACGGTCGAGGGGATCCTGGTCGAAAGCCACGATGGGCGCCCGACCAAGATCGAGGGCAACCCCAGCCACAGCGGCTCGGGTGGCGGCACTTCGGTGTACACCCAGGCCGCCGTTCTCGACCTCTACGACCCTGACCGCAGCCGCATGCCGATGATGCTCAGCGCGGATGGGGCCATCGTCAGCGACTGGGGCTCAGCTCGTGCTGCGCTCGATGAAGCGCGCGGCGAGTGGCAGAAGAACGGCGGCGCCGGCTTGGCCCTCGTCCTGCCCGACGTGGTGAGTCCGACCGACCGAGAGAGCCTCGCTGCGCTCAAGGCTCGGTTCCCCAAGGCCCGCTTCTTCAACGGCGACCCGCTCCGAGCGACGCGGGCCATCGAGGCTGGCGAGATGCTTGGCGGTGCCGGCGCTCGGTACCGCTACGTGCTCGATGACGTTCGCGTGTTCGCGGCATTCGACGCCGACTTCCTCGGCTCCGCGTTCCCCGACTCCACGCGACTCGCGCGAGAGTGGTCGATGACCCGACAGGTCATGGGCCCCACCGACGAGATGTCGCGGATGTACGTGTTCGAGCCGCACCTCACGAACACCGGCACCATGGCGGATCATCGTCGTCGGGTCCGCGGCTCGGACATTGGCGATGTCCTCATCGGACTCGCGAACGAGCTGTTCAGCGGCAAGTACCCGGACGTCTCCATCTCCGGGTCTGGCAAGCCCGACCTGCCCGCCGTCACGCTCGACCCGAGCGTGCAGAAGATGGTCGAGGTTCTCGCGAAGGACCTCGCCGGTGCCCAGAGTGGCGACCGCTGCAAGGAAGCCCAGGAAGCGGTCGAAGCCGGTGCGGAGCGCAGCCGATACCGTCCGCTGTGTCGCTCGGCCGTCATCGTCGGCGAGCGTCAGCCCGCGTGGGTCCACGGCGTTGCGCTGCTGATCAACTCGGCATTGCGGAACACCGGCACCACGGTGCGCTGGCGTCTGGATGCGCTTGCGCCGAAGGTCGAGTCGTTGACTGCGTTGGCAGAAGGCCTCGGCAGCGGCATCGACACCGTGCTCTGCGTCGGGACCAACCCGGTCTACGATGCGCCAGCCGACTTGGGCCTCGCGGAGAAACTCGCGGCGGCCAAGACGTTCCACATGGGCCTGTACCGGAACGAGACCGGCATGGTCGCGAAGTGGCACCTGCCCGTTTCGCACCTGCTCGAGAGCTGGGGCGACCTGGAGTCGAGCGACGGAACCATCTCGATCTGCCAGCCGCTCATCGACCCGCTGCACGACACCTACAGCGTGTCGGAGCTGCTGCACTTCCTCGGCTCGGGTGAACTCAAGCGTGGCAGTGCCATCGTCAAGAACAGCTGGCAGAAGAAGCTCGGTCCGAACTTCTCCGAGAAGCTCTGGCGGCGTTGGCTGCACGACGGCACCGTTTCGGGCGCGCCGCGGGCAGCCAGCATTCCGCCGCTGTCCAACTTCGAGGCCGTTGCCGCGGCCGTGAAGAAGGACCGCGCGCCGCTGGAGGGCATGGAGGTCAACTTCCACGTTCACCCCGCGCTTGCGGATGGTCGCTTTGCCAACAACGCGTGGCTGCAGGAACTGCCGCACCCGCTGACCAAAATCTGCTGGGACAACGCTGCGTACTTGTCTCCGGGCACCGCGGCCGAGCTCGGCGTGAAGACCGAAGACATGGTCACCATCGCCGTTGCCGGCGGTGGATCCGTGGAACTCCCGGTGTTCATCGCCCACGGTCAGGCCGACAACACCGTTTCGGTCAACCTGGGCGGTGGCCGAAAGCTCCTGCGCTGGGACAACGAGCCCGGTGTCGTTTCGGACGGTGCTGGCTTCGACGTCAACGTCGCGCGGACCAGCGCTTCCCCGTGGATCGCCTCGGGAACGCTGACCGCAACGGGGAAGACCTACGCCATCGCGAACACGCAGGACTATGGCTCGCTGAAGCCGCCCGCGTATCTCAACGACTTCAAGGAGCGCCCGATTGTCTTGGACGCGACGGTCGAAGAGTTCAGCGCAGACCCGAACTTCGTCGAGAAGGCGAACCTCATGCCCGAGGAGCGGATCCGCCACCTTTGGGATCCACCGAAGCTCACCGGCAAGCAGCAGTGGGGCAAAGCCATCGACCTCAACACGTGCACCGGGTGCATGAGCTGCGTCATCGCGTGTCAGGCCGAGAACAACATCCCGGTCGTGGGCAAGGAGCAGGTCATCAATGGGCGTGAGATGCACTGGCTTCGCATCGACCGCTACTTCCGGACCGTGAACGAGGAAGACAAGTCGAAGTCCTGGGAGGACGTCGGCGAGGTCGAAGCCGTCTTCCAGCCGATGAGCTGCCAGATGTGCGAGTCGGCACCGTGTGAGTCCGTATGCCCGGTTGCGGCTACGGTGCACAGTCCCGAAGGCCTCAACGACATGGTCTACAACCGCTGCATCGGCACGCGGTACTGCTCGAACAACTGCCCGTACAAGGTGCGTCGCTACAACTTCTTCAACTACAACCTGGCCCTTCGCCCGGGCGGTTGGAAGGTGTATCGCCAGAACGACCAAGAGCGCAAAGAGCTCGAGGGCGAAGACGCCTGGATTCGGCAGATGCAGAAGAACCCGGACGTCACGGTCCGCTTCCGCGGCGTCATGGAGAAGTGCACCTACTGCGTGCAGCGGATCAACGCCGCGAAAATCGAAGCGCATGTCGCGGGTGAGGACGTCGTTCCTGACGGCACCATCATCCCGGCATGTCAGCAGGCGTGTCCCACCAAGGGCTTCGGCGCCTTCGGGGACATCCACGACCCGGACAGCAAAGTCAGCAAGGCCAAGCGGTCGCCGCGGAACTACGCGGTCCTGCGTGACCTGAACACCCAGCCGCGTACCACGTACCTGGCGCGCATCCGTAACCCCCATCCGGAACTCGCGTAGCGCTGTGAGCCATTACATTCCACCAACGCACGAGCACGATCTCGACCCCATCCAGGGTCGGACGGCTCTGGTTCAAGGGGACCCGTCGTTCTCGGAAATCACCGAGGTCGTCGCGCGCCCGATCGAGATGCCGCACAAGCGGTGGATCTTGTTCTTCCTTCCGGCGCTGGCGCTTCTGTCGCTGCTGCCGGTCAGCCTCGGCTGGCTGTTCTGGGAAGGCGTCGGCGTTTGGGGCAACAACGTCCCGATCGGCTGGGGCTGGCCCATCATCAACTTCGTGTTCTGGGTCGGCATCGGCCACGCTGGAACGCTGATCTCCGCGGTTCTGTTCCTCTTCCGGCAGAAGTGGCGGACGTCGATCAACCGTGGCGCCGAGGCGATGACCATCTTCGCGGTCATCTGCGCCCTCATCTTCCCGGGCGTTCACGTCGGCCGGGTCTGGTCCGCCTACTGGCTCGCGCCGGTGCCCAACCAGATGCAGATGTGGGTCAACTTCCGCAGCCCGCTGCTGTGGGACGTGTTCGCGGTCTCGACCTACTTCACGGTCTCCAGCCTCTTCTGGTACGTCGGCCTCATCCCCGACCTCGCCACGATGCGGGACCGGTCCAAGACGAAGATCCGCCGCATGGCCTACGGCTTCTTCTCGCTCGGATGGCGCGGCTCGGCCCGCCACTGGGTGAACTACGAGGCCGCGTACCTGCTGCTCGCCGCCATGGCGACGCCGCTGGTTCTGTCGGTCCACTCCATCGTTTCGTTCGACTTCGCGGTCTCCAACCTTCCCGGTTGGCACACGACGATCTTCCCGCCCTACTTCGTCGCGGGCGCCATTTTCTCCGGCTTCGGCATGGTGCTGACGCTGATGATTCCGCTCCGAGTGTGGTTCAACCTCGAGCACATCATCACGCGCAAGCACCTGGAGAACATGGCGAAGATCATCCTGCTGACGGGCAGCATCGTTGGCTACGCGTACAGCATGGAGTTCTTCATCGCCTGGTACTCCGGCAACGAGTACGAAGCGTTCGTCTTCCAGAACCGCGCGTTCGGCCCCTACGCCTGGGGCTACTGGACGATGATGAGCTGCAACGTCATCACGCCGCAGTTCATCTGGTTCAAGAAGATTCGCCAAAGCCCGAAGGCGCTCTTCGTCCTGTCGATCTTCGTGAACATCGGCATGTGGTTCGAGCGCTTCGTCATCGTGGTGACGTCGCTGCACCACGACTTCCTGCCGAGTTCGTGGGACTACTTCTCGCCCACGATTTGGGACGTCACGCTGTTCCTCGGCAGCTTCGGCCTGTTCTTCACGCTGTTCCTGCTGTTCTTGCGCTACCTGCCGCTCATCGCCATCGCCGAGGTCAAGTCGGTGATGCCGCGGGCCAACCCCCACTGGGTCGACCCGGACAAGGCAGCCGCCAACAAAGAGCGCGACTCGCACGGAACGTCGGGTGACTTCGACTCGAAGCACGACGACGACGACGACGGGACCTCCGACGCGGACTCCAAGGTCGTCGTGAAGAGCGACGAACCCAAGGACGAGGAACCGGACGCCAAGGACGAAGAGCCCGAGGCCAGGGCGGACGATGCCAAGGACGAAGCGCCCGAGGCCAAGGCGGACGACGCCAAGGACGAAGAGCCCGAGGCCAAGGCGGACGACGCCAAGGACGAAGAGCCCGAGGCCAAGGCGGACGACGCCAAGGACGAAGAGCCGGAGGCCGAAGCGGACGACGCCAAGGACGAGGCCGACGCGAAGGCTGACGACACGGCCGATGAGCCTGCGTCCACGGACGAGGACAAGAAGGACGACGGCGACGACGGGGACCTGCTGTTCTCGCCCCCGCCTGTCGACGCATCGAAGAAGGAGGGCAAGGACAATGAGTAAGCCCAAGATCTTCGGCCTGATGGCCGAGTACGAGACTCCTCAGGACCTGTACCACGCGTGCGAGAAGGTCCGGGACGCCGGCTACGGCGCCTGGGATGCGTACACCCCGTTCCCCGTTCACGGCCTGGAGAAGGCGATGGGGCTCCGCTCCTCGCTGGTCCCCTGGATCGTGTGCGTGATGGGCTTCACCGGCGCGAGCCTCGGCTTCCTGATGCAGTTCTGGATGTCGGCGATCGACTACCCGATCATCATCGCGGCCAAGCCATTCAACAGCTACCCGGCGTTCGTGCCCGTCACGTTCGAGCCCGGCATTCTGCTCGGCTCTTTTGGGGCGGTGTTCGGCATGCTCGGCCTCAACAAGCTGCCGCAGCTGTACCACTCGGTTTTCAACTCCAAGCGGTTCCACCGCGTGACCGACGACCGCTTCTTCATCGCCATCGAAGCGCGGGACCCCCGGTACCACACCGAGGACACCCGCAAGCTTCTCGAGGACACCGGCGCGCTGAGCGTCGAGGAGGTCGAGGACTAGTGACGACGTCTACCCGTCAATCCTTCGCACTGCGGGCATCCGTGGCCGTGTTCGGCCTCGCGGGCCTCGCGGGCTGCTGGGGCAACTACTCCGAGTCGCCCCCGGTTCACCTGCAGCAGAACATGGACTTCCAGGAGCGCGGCGAAGCGCAAGAGCGTAACCAGTTCTTCGCCGACGGCCGCGTGATGCGGACGCCCCCCACGGGCACCGTCGCGGTGGGTTTTCTGAAAGATGATGACCACCTCTGGCGCGGCATCGACGACCAAGGCAGCGTCGCCGCCACCCTCCCCGAGGGCATGGAGCTCACCCAAGAGCTGCTCGACCGCGGCGAGGACCGCTACAACATTTACTGCGCGCCGTGCCACGGCCAGCAGGGTCGTGGAGACGGCCCCGCGCAGCGTCGCGTCGCCGAGGGCTTCGCCCAGGCACCCGCGAACTTCCACGACGACCAGTACCAGCCGGCGCCCGTCGGCTACTTCTACAAGGTCGGCACCGAGGGCTACGGCGTGATGAAGGGCTACGCGTCCCAAATCCCCGACCCCGAGGACCGCTGGGCCATCGCAGCGTGGATCCGCGTTCTTCAAGTCTCCCACGGAGCCAAGAAGAGCGACGTCCCCGCTCAGTTTGCCCAAGCCAAAGCGGGCACCAACAAGGGTAAAGGAGCCGCGAAATGAGCGATCACGGTCACGACCACGGACCCGTCGTCCGCCACGAGCAGGTCAACATTTCCGACAGCTCGATGTGGAAGAAGCTCCCCATGATCGCGGGCGCCATCGGCCTCATCGGACTGGTCGGCGCCTTCGCGATGAAGGGCGACCACGGGCACGAGTTCTACTTCTCGTATCTGACCGCCGCGATGTTCTGGCTCGCGCTGGGGCTCGGCGGCCTCTTCTTCGTGCTCATTCAGCACGCCGCGCGCGCCGGATGGTCGATTGTCGTCCGCCGCATCGCGGAGAACATGGCGCTCACCCTCCCGGTGATGGGCCTGCTCATCCTGCCGGCGGTGTTCCTCGGCGCGCATGACCTCTTCCACTGGACGCACGCCGAGGTCGTCGAGGCCGACGCGATGCTCAAGTGGAAGGAGCCCTACCTCAACGAGGGCGGCTTCCGTATCCGCGCGGTCATCTACATCGCGCTGTGGTCCGCGTTCGCGCTGTTCTACTGGCGCAACTCCACGGCGCAGGACACCGCCACGGGTGCCGACGTGGCCGCCAAGACGCACAAGATGCGCTGGGCCGCCCCGCTGGGTATCGCTGTGTTCGCGCTGTCGCTGACGTTCTCGGCCTTCGACTGGCTGATGTCGCTGGACCCGCACTGGTTCTCGACGATCTTCGGCGCGTACTACTTCGCCGGCGCCGTCGTCTCCACGCACGCGTTCATCGCCCTCATCGTCATTCTGCTTCACCGCAGCGGCTACCTCCGCGGCGTGGTCACGAAGGAACACTTCCACGACCTGGGCAAGATGATGTTCGCTTTCACCGTGTTCTGGGCCTACATGGCGTTCTCCCAGTACATGCTGATCTGGTACGCGACCATCCCGGAAGAGACCGAGTGGTTCAGCTACCGCGGCGCGGGCGACTTCCTCGCCCTGTCGATTGCACTGGTGTTCCTGCGCTTCGTGTTCCCGTTCTTCGGGCTCATCTCGCGCCACATCAAGCGCAACCCCAAGACGCTCGCCTTCTGGGCCGTCTGGATCCTCGTCGCCGAGTTCGTGGACATGTTCTGGCTCATCAAGCCGGTGCTGCCCCACAACGAAGGCAACCACCACCCCACGCTCGACTTCGGCGCGCTCGACATCCTGACCTTCGTCGGAATGGGCGGCTGCTGGCTCGCGGTCGTCACCTGGGGTCTGTCGCGCAAGCCGCTGGTCCCCATGAAGGACCCGCGTCTCGCCGAGTCCGTTCACTTCGAGAACTTCTAGGAGTCGCCCATCATGAGTGATGCACACGGCCACGACGGTGGACATGAAATCGACAAGATGCCCGCAGGGCGTCTGTTCTTCATCCTCGCGATCCTCAGCGCCCTGACGCTGGGCCTCTGCCTTGCGGTCATCCAGCTCTTCAACGAGCAGGTCCGCAACATCGAGGGCCAGCGCGCGGCAGAGGGCTACGCGAACCAGGCGGCGTACATGACCGAGATGACCTCCGTTGCGGAGGGCTTCGGCAAGTACGAGATCGTCAAGCCCGGCGGCAAGGACAAGCCGGACCAGGTGACGACGCGGTACTTCGTGCCCGTCGACAAAGCCAAGCAGCAGATGCTCGACAACGGCGCACTGCTCGCCGGCTCGCGCCCGGGCAAGGAGTGGTCGAAGTCCGGTACCGCCGGCAAGATCAAAGAGTGGGGTGGCATGCCCAAGCCAACGCCTCGCAAGCCCAACGCCAAGAAGCTCGGCGACGCCAAGGCGCTCGCGGACCTGAAGAAGGGTCCTCGCGACCACCGCTTTTCGTTCGCCGTCAAAGGCGAGGACCTGCTCCTGCTCGGCGAAGTCCCCTCGGAGGACGTCAGCAAGACCATCGAAGCTGCGGCGAAGAAGACGCACTTCGGTGAGAAGGTGAAGAACAAGCTCAAGGTTACCAACGCGCCGTCCAAGCCTGGCTTCGACGCTGCGTACACGCGGGCGCTCGCTGCACTCGACCTGATGACCTCGGGCAACGCCAAGTTCACCGCCGGCAAGCTCTCGCTGAACGGCTTCGTGCCCGACGCCAACAAAGAGAAGTTCGAAGCGCTCAAGACGCAGGCTGGCGGCCCCCCACTGGGCAAGGTCGACGTCGCGAGCACCGAGCTCGCGGACTCCTGCGACGCCGACTTCGCCAAGCTGCTCAAGCGCACGAAGATCCGGTTCGCGACCGGCAGCGCCGACGTCGACCCGAAGTCGGACGCGCTGATCGGCAAGCTCTCCGAGGTCGCCAAGCGCTGCCCCGGCACCTTCGTCATCGAAGGTCACACGGACAACCAGGGCGCTGCAGACGCCAACAAGCGCCTCAGCCTCGACCGCGCCAATGCTGTGTCGGCGAAGTTCCAGGGCAACGGCATCGAGAAGTCTCGCCTCCGTGCCAAGGGCTTCGGTCAAGAGCGTCCCGTAGGCGAGAATGATACGGACGCAGGGCGGAAGAAGAACCGTCGCATCGAGGTCCACATCGCCCGCTGATGCGGGGACTCGGAACCACTCGACCACGAAGGACGCACTGATGTCTCGCCGTCTCACCACCGCTGCTCTTCGCCTCACCGGCGTCGCGTTCGCCTTTGCGTTCGCGCTGGTGCTGGCGGGGTTGCCGGTGCTGACGTGGGCGGCTCCCGCGGAGCCGCTTTCGCCCGAGATGCGCGCCATCGAAGTCGACGAGCGCAAGGGCTCGTCGATCGATCCCAAGCTCTCCTTCGTCGACCACACCGGCGCCACGGTCGCCCTCGAGGACGTCCTCGACGGTGACCAGCCGGTGCTGCTCACGCTCAACTACTTCCGCTGCCGCGTCGTCTGCTCGGTCCAGCTCAACGGTCTCGCCGACGCGCTGGCCGAGCTCGACTGGACCGCCGGCGACGGCAAGTTCCGCGTCGTCACGGTCTCCATCGACCCGAACGAGACCCCTGAGGACGCCCGCAAGAAGCGAGACACCATCCTCGCGGCGGTCGGCAAAGGCGACGACATCGATTGGCAGTTCCTCACCGGCGACGCGCTTCAGATTCGCGCGCTGTCGGAGCAACTCGGCGTCAGCTACGCCTACGACGCCGAACAAGACCAATACGCACATCCTGCGGTCGCGATGTTCTTGTCACCGGACGGGAAAATCGCGCAGTATCTCTATGGGCTGACCTTCATCCCGCGGGATGTGAAGTTCGCACTCATTGAGGCGAGCGAGGGCAAGATCGGTTCACCGGTCGAACAGCTCTACCTGAGCTGCTTTGCTTATGATCCTACGATTGGGCGCTACGGGCCGTTTGCATTCGGCATTGTTCGAATCGGCGGGCTCCTCACCGTCCTTGCTCTGGGCAGTTTCCTCTTCGTTCTCTGGCGTCGCGATCGGCGCCGGGGGCAAGTCGAAGCGTCCTGGATGCGAATGCCGTTCGTTGCAGCCAGCGACGACGGCGCCACTGACACCACTCCACGAGATGGCGAGGTAACCAAGTGATCCTCTCCCTGTTTACGGCACCCGAAAACGCCGACGCCAAACAAGCCGTCGCTGACGCCGCCGCACCGGCGGCCGAGGCTGCTTCCGCGCCCCTTCCACCGCTCGAGACCGCGCATTCATGGGCCATGCCCACGCAGGCCTCGACGTTCGCGGAAAGCACGGACAACCTCTACTGGTTCATCACGGCGCTCGACACGGCCTTCTTCATCCTGATCATCGGCGCGATGGGCTACTTCATGTGGAAGTATCGCCGTCGCTCCAAAGAGCAGAAGACCTCCTCGATCACGCACAACGGCATGGTCGAGTTCCTCTGGAGCGCCATCCCGACCGTGCTGTTGCTGGTCATCTTCGTCTGGGGTGAGTGCGACTTCGTTAAGCAGTCGGTTCCGCCCCAGGACGCGCTCGAGGTCCGGGTCACCGGTCAGAAGTGGTACTGGACCGTCGAGTACCCGAAGTACCCCGGCGTGACGCTCAACTCGTCCACGGACGAGCCTGCGCTCACTCTGATGGTGCCCAAGGGTAAGCCGGTCCGCCTGACGATGACGTCCAACGACGTCATTCACTCCTTCTACGTGCCGGCCTTCCGTCTCAAGCGAGACGTCATCCCCGGTCGCTACACGCAGATCTGGTTCGAGGCAACCAAGGTCGGTGAGTTCAACCTGTTCTGCACCGAGTACTGCGGCGACCTGCACTCCCAGATGGGTGGCGTGGTCAAGGTCCTCGAGCCCGCCGACTTCGAGCGCGCGCTCAAGGAAGCCGGCACGCTCGAGCAGGAAGAGGGCGAGTCGATGGCCGACTACGGCGCGCGCATCTACAAGCGTCGCGGCTGCGTCGCCTGCCACTCGATCGACGGCACCGACGGAACGGGCCCGTCCTGGAAGGGGATCTGGGGCCGCACCGAGAACCTCGCCAGCGGCACGGTCACCATCGAGGGCGAGCGCGGACAGCAGTACATCCGCGAGTCGATCCTCGAGCCCAACAAAGAAATCGTCTCGGGCTACGCGCCCCAGATGCCCAGTTACCAGGGTCAACTCGACGACACGCAGATCAGCGCGCTCATCGAGTACATGAAAACGCTGAAGTAGGCGCCCCACACGGAGACATTCGCGATGGCTGACGCACACGAAAACAACGAGTCCAACTACCTCACGGCCACCCGTGGTCTGAAGTCCTGGCTCTTCACGGTCGATCACAAGCGGATCGGCCTGATGTACCTGGTCGGAGTGTTGGTGTTCTTCCTGGCAGGCGGTCTCTTCGCCATTACGCTGCGGACAGAACTCCTGACGCCCGAAGGTGGCGACTTCATCTCCGCCACGACCTACAACAAGATGTTCACCCTCCACGGAGCGGTGATGGTCTTCCTGGTCATCATTCCGTCCGTGCCCGCGGCGCTCGGTAACTTCTTGTTGCCGCTGATGCTGGGGGCGAAGGACGTGGCGTTCCCCAGGCTGAACCTGCTGTCCTTCTGGGTCTACACGCTGGGGTCGATGTTCTTCCTGTTCACGCTGGCCGCCGGTCAGCTGGATACGGGCTGGACGTTCTACACGCCGTACTCGAACACCACCGGCACGGCGGTCGTCTCCGCGACCTTCGGCGCGTTCATTCTCGGGTTCAGCTCGATTCTGACGGGTCTGAACTTCATCGTGACGGTGCACAAGATGCGCGCACCGGGTCTGACGTGGAACAAGCTTCCGCTGATGGTCTGGGCGCTCTACTCGACCGCCGTCATCCAGGTTCTTGCCACCCCGGTCCTGGCCATCACGCTGCTGCTGCTCATCGTCGAGCGGACGCTGATGATCGGCATCTTCGACCCGGCCATGGGCGGTGACCCGGTCCTGTACCAGCACTTCTTCTGGTTCTACAGCCACCCGGCGGTCTACATCATGATCCTGCCCGGGTTCGGCATCGAGTCGGAGCTCATCGCGGTCCACAGCCGGAAGCACATCTTCGGCTACAAGGCCATCGCGCTCTCCTCGGTTGCCATTGCGATCATCTCCTTCGTCGTGTGGGGCCACCACATGTTCGTCTCGGGTCAGTCCGAGCTTGCGGGCATCGTGTTCTCGTTCCTCACCTTCGCGGTCGCGGTGCCCACGGCGATCAAGACCTTCTCCTGGGTCGCGACGCTCTACAAAGGCAGCATCGAGTTCAACACGCCGATGCTCTACGGCCTGATGTTCCTGTTCACGTTCACCATCGGTGGACTGACGGGCATCTTCCTCGGCGCCCTCTCGGTCGACGTCCACCTGCACGACACGTACTTCGTCGTCGCGCACTTCCACTACGTCATGATGGGCGGAACCATCATCGCGTTCGTGGGTGGCATCCACCACTGGTGGCCGAAGATGTTCGGTGTGATGTACAGCGAGAAGTGGGGCAAAATCGCCGCCCTCTTCATCTTCGTTGGCTTCAACATGACGTTCTTCAACCAGTTCGTCCTGGGCCAACAAGGGATGCCGCGGCGCTACTGGTCCTACGTCCCGCAGTTCCAGCAGCAGCACGTGCTCTCCACCATCGGCTCGTACCTCCTGCTGATCGGCTTCACGGTCATCGCCATCTACCTCGTGCACTCGCTGCGCAACGGGAAGAAGGTCGGTCCAAACCCCTGGGGCGCGCAGTCGCTCGAGTGGACCCACACCGCCAGCCCGCCGATCGAGCACAACTTCCACGGGCAGCCGCGCGTGGAGAACGATCCGTACAACTTCCCGGAAATCGATCGCACCGGGGCTACCGACGCTCACTGACGCGCATCGCCTGAGCTTTTGACGGACGCAATCCAATGAGCGACCACGCAACCGCTGAGAAGAAGCCCCACCGCTTCTTCGCGCACCACTTCAACACCGTCGGCCAGCAGGCCGGCGCGGCCAAGATGGGCATGTGGATCTTCCTCGCGACGGAAGTCCTCATGTTCTCCGGGCTGTTCCTCGCCTACTTCGTCGTCCGGGGTCTCTACCCCGAGATGGTCCTCAGCTCGCACGAGCTACTGGACAAGACGATGGGCGGCATCAACACCGTCGTGCTGCTCACCTCGAGCTTCACGATGGCGATGGCCGTCCGCTACGCCCAGCTCGGTGACAACAAGCGCTGCGCGCAGCAGCTGCTCGTCACCACGGCGTGCGCCTTCATCTTCATGGGCGTCAAGTACGTCGAGTACACGGGCAAGTTCTCGCACGGCGTTTTCCCGGGCGGGTACTTCAACTACGACGAAGCCATCCAGTACGCGCACAGCCACGGGCACAGCTTCCGCGGTCTGCCGCACGTGTTCTTCGGCCTGTACTTCGTGATGACCGGCCTGCACGGCGTTCACGTCGTCGTCGGCATCGGCGTGATTCTCTGGGTCTACCTCAAGGCGCAGAAGGGGCATTTCTCCACCGACTACTACGCGCCGGTGGAGAACGTGGGCCTGTACTGGCACATCGTCGACCTGGTGTGGATCTTCCTCTTCCCGCTTCTCTACCTGGTGAAATAGGAGGGCGACGTGGCTGACAACAAAGACTCAAAGCTCTTCTTCGGCGGCAAAGCCGTCGGTGACTTCGTCGAGAACCACGAGCACGTCTCGCCGACCTCGATGTACCTCAAGGTGCTGGGCGCACTCTTCGTCCTCACCGGCCTGACCTACGCGGTTTCGTACGCGAACCTGGGTCCGGCTTCGCTCCCCGTCGCGATGATCGTCGCGGCGATGAAGGCCTCCCTGGTCTGCGCGTTCTTCATGCACCTGAAGTACGACGACCGGTACCACGTCTTCATCTTCGCCAGCTCGCTGCTGTTCGTCGGGATCTTCTTCCTGTTCACGATCTTCGATCTCAGCGCGCGGGACCGCCTGCACGAAGTCCAGGCGACCGACTACCGTCGCTCCGACGGTGGCTGGGACGACCTGAAGCGGATGGACCCGACCAACAAGACTGCCGACAACAAGCCGGCCTGCACCGACGGCTCCATCCCGATGTGCGACCAGACGTTCGCGGTCTGCAACCCCGAAGACCACGGTCACCACGACCCCGGCACCTTCCTCGTGCGTCGCATCGAGAACGGCTGCTTCGTGTCGAACATGGTGCCGAAGGTCGACGACAAGGGCCAACCGGTCGTCGAGGACGGCGTACCCGTGATGGTCGATGCTGGCTGCGTGCTCCCGAGCCTCAGCTGCACCAACCCGCACACCGCCGAGGGCGTGAAAGCTGCTGCGGCTGCTGCCAAGCCCGCGGCACCGCCCGCCGAGGGCAAGGCGCCCGCCGCCGACGCCAAGGCTGCTGAGTAGCCGCTCGGCATACCGGCCACTCGCAGAAGCCGCGCGACCCTCGGGACGCGCGGCTTCTTCGTGCTTGGGGTGCGCTCGATCCTGGCGGCGCGAGCGGACGGGCCGGGTTCTGCTAGCGCAGCGGCCGTGGGAACGCAGCTGGTGTGGTTCAAGCGAGACCTTCGGCTCGACGACCACGTCCCGCTGCATCAGGCGCTCGCGCGGGGTCCCGTGCTCGGGCTGTACATCTTCGAGCCCGAGGTGCTGCGCGCGCCGGAGTCCGACCCGTGTCACTGGGCGTTCGTCCTTCAGAGTCTTGCGGAGCTTCGAGACGCATTCGAGGCGCGGGGAGGGCGGTTTTTGGTGCGGACTGGAGAGGCGGTGGCGGTGTTGGACGCGCTGCACGAGCAGACCAAGTTCGATCGGCTTTGGTCGCACGAGGAGACCGGCTTGGGCGTCACGTTCGAGCGCGACAAGCGAGTGAAGCGCTGGGCGCGAAGCCTCCGCCTGCCCTGGACCGAGGTCGCGCAGCACGGCGTGGTGCGGCCGCTTCCCAAGCGGGCAGGGTGGGCGAGTCGCTGGAACAAGCGGATGCAGCAACCCGCACCGCGCGCGCCGGAGCGGATCGTCGCGCCCGATCTCTCGCTGCAGACGGTGCCGCTACCCACGCTGGAGCAGCTCGGGCTGTCGCGGTCCGCGAAAGTCGGTGCCCAGCCGGCGGGCAGCACCGTGGGCGAGTCGCTGGTGATCAGCTTCTTGCGTGGCCGCGGCCGGAACTACCGCTTCTCCATGTCGAGCCCGAATGCGGCGTGGGAAGGGTGTTCTCGCCTGAGCCCGCATCTGGCCTACGGCACCGTTTCGCTGCGGCGCGTCTATCAGCGGCTGGAGATGCGTCGCAGAACCCTGCAGGAGACGCTTGCGCGAGGGACGTCGGAGCGGCGCAGCGTCGAGCAGTTTTCGGATTCACTCAAGGCGTTCGGTGAGCGGCTGCGGTGGCACTGCCACTTCATGCAGAAGCTCGAGTCCGAGCCGGCCATCGAGTTCCGCAACATGAACCCCGCCTTCGACGGCCTTCGCACTGAAGATGCCCAGCGCTGGTCCGCGGTCGAGTGCGCTCGCTTCGAGGCGTGGACGCACGGCCGGACGGGCTTTCCCATGGTCGACGCGTGCATGCGGTGTCTGCACGAGACCGGTTGGATCAACTTTCGGATGCGCGCGATGTTGGTCAGCGTGCTCGCGTACGATCTCTGGCTGCATTGGCGCCCGGGCGCGCAGTTCCTGGCGCGGCAGTTCGTCGACTTCGAGCCGGGCATTCACTACGCGCAGTTCCAGATGCAGTCTGGCACCACGGGGATCAACTCGCTGCGGATCTACGACCCGGCCAAGCAGGTGCGCGATCAGGACCCGCGTGGGGCGTTCATCCGTCGATGGGTGCCCGAACTCGAGGGCGTCCCCGACGAGCATCTGCCGCTGCCGCACCGAATGGGCTCCGCAGAGCAGCATCGCGCGGGCTGCATCATCGGGCGCGACTATCCCGCCCCTGTCGTCGACCACGCCGTCGCGACAGCCAAGGCGCGCCGAGCGCTGGAGCGGATTCGGCGGAGCGCTGGCGCCCGGGCGCAGAGCCGCGCGGTGTTCGGTAAGCACGGCTCGCGCCGCCGCCCGGCCGACCGAAGCTGGCGTCGATAGCGTGTGCGGCCGCGACGGCATGGAGCCCGTAGCGCCGGCTTAAACCCCAAAAAATCATGAGAATCGGGGTCTGCGGGCGGCTGCCAGGTCGCCCACCATGTGGCACCCTGCAAGAGTCCGTGCGCCTCGTTCAACTCCGCCGCCCGACCTCGGGCACCGACTCGCCGCCGCCTTCCTCGGCGGACCGCGTGTCGATGATCGACTCGCTCGTCGACCGGCGCGCGCGGACGGTGCGCTACGTGCGGATTTCGCTGCTCGACCGCTGCAACTACCGCTGCACGTACTGCATGCCCGATACGCCGATGGCCTACGGGCCCCGGGACGATGTGTTGAGTCTCGAGGAAGTGGTCTCTTTGGCCCGCGCATTCGCGCGCTGGGGCGTTGAGCGGGTCCGCTTGACCGGAGGGGAGCCCACGCTGCGGCGCGGCCTGGTCGACCTGGTGTCCGCCCTTTCCGCACTACCGACCGCCGCTGGCGTGCCGCTCCAGGTCGTGATGACGACCAACGCAGAGCGCCTGGCCTCGATGGTCGAACCGCTGCATCGAGCGGGGCTGTCGGGCCTGACGGTCAGCATCGACAGCCTCGACGACGAGCGATTCGCAACGATCACGCGGCGCGGACGTTTGTCCAACGTGCTCGCAGGGATCGACGCCGCCGCCAAGGTCGGCTTCGGACATCTCAAGCTCAACACCGTCGCGGTGAAGGGCTTCAACGACGACGAACTCGGCGCAATCGCGACCTTCGCGTGGGACCGAGGGATGACGCCCCGGTTCATCGAGCTGATGCCGATGAGCGGTGGCGCCCTGTTCGTGCCTGGCGAGATGATGAGCGCCGCCGCCGTCCGAGCGGCGGTTGCAGCCTCCGTCGGCGGCACCGTCGTTCACGACGAAGGGCAGGGCGTTCGTGGGCACGGTCCCGCGTCGTACTGGCGCGTCGAAGGAGGTGCCTACGACGGCCGCCGCTTCGGCACGATCGGCGCCCTCACCGAGAACTTCTGCGCGTCCTGCAATCGGCTGCGCATCAGCGCGACCGGACAGCTACACGGCTGCCTGGCGCGGGACGACACCGGGAACCTCCGCCACGCACTACGGCGCGGACGACCCGGAGAGCTCGAGCGCGTGGTGCAGCACGTGCTCGACACCAAACGCGACGCGCACGACTTCGGCCTCGACGGCCGCGGTGGTCCGCAAAAAGCAATGATGAGTATCGGCGGCTGACACCATGGCACTGAGTCTCGGAAGCAAAATCGGAATTGGCCTCGTCGTTGCTGGCGCGGTCGGCTACCTCGTCTTCTCCGACCCCGGCGAGGGGGTCCTCGAGTACGTCTACGCCGAGAAGGTCGTGGCCACGCCCGACAAGTACAAAGGGCGCACGATTCAGGTCCACGGCACCGTCGTTGACGGCTCGATCAAAAAGAAGAAGGGCTCGACCGGCGACTACCGGTTCATCATCGAGAGCCAGGGGGAGCGCCTCGCTGTGCACTTCACCAACATCCCGCCCGACACCTTTCAAGAGGGGGGGGAGGTCGTCTTGACCGGCCGCCTCAGCGACGGTGGCGACCTCTTCGAGTCCGACGAGATGTCGGCGAAGTGCCCCTCCAAGTACGAAGAAGAAGACAGCGTTCGCCAGGATCCCGCCGGCGGACCCGCCCCCTCCCGTTCCTGATTCTTTCGGCGAGCGCGTCCCGGCCAGTGGCGTCGTTCGCATTGCGCGGTATGCCGCTGCCGCGACCTCTGGCTGCGCTGCGTCGCGGTGCCTCCCGCGCCGTTCCCAACCCATGAGACCCGCATGACCATTTCGACACTCGGCACCGTCTCGATCCTGCTGCTGTTCCTGCTCGCGCTGGCGACGGCATCGATGGCCGCCCTCGGCGCGCACCAGCGCTCCGCGCGGCTGGTCGAAGGCGCCACCGCAGGCATTCACGCCATCTTCGGCATGGCGGCCTTCTCCTCGGCGCTGCTCGTCTACGCCTTCTTGGCGGGCGACTACAGCATCCAGTACGTCCAGGCCAACGGCCACCCGGCGATGCCGCTGTTCTACAAGATCACGGCGTTCTGGGGCTCGCTCGACGGCAGCCTGCTGTTTTGGGTGTTGCTGCTCTCGCTGTTCTCGTCGCTTGCGATTCGCGCCAACAAGAAGCGCCACCGAGACCTCATCCCGCACGCGGTGCTGGTGCTGTCGATCGTGCTCGGCTTCTTCGCGGCCCTGCTCGTTTTCCTCAAGAACCCGTTCAACCCGTTCCTGCTGACCGACGTGGGCACGCCCGAGCCGCAGGGCAAGGGCATGAACCCGCTGCTGCAGAACCCATACATGATCTGCCACCCGCCCAGCCTCTACCTGGGCATGGTGTCGTTGGCAGTGCCGTACGCGTTCGGCATGTCGGCCATGATCACCGGCAACGTCGACGCGCAGTGGCAACGCAGCATGCGTCGCTGGGTGCTGTTCGGCTGGCTCTTCTTGAGCATCGGCCTCGTCCTCGGCGGCCTGTGGGCGTACGAGGAGCTGGGCTGGGGCGGTTACTGGGCGTGGGACCCGGTTGAAAACGCCGGCCTGTTCCCGTGGCTGACCTGCACCGCGTTCCTGCACTCCGTCATGGTCCAAGAGCGCCGCGGCATGCTGAAGGTCTGGAACCTCGTGCTGATCATCCTCAGCTTCTGGCTGACGATCTTCGGCACGTTCCTGACCCGTAGCGGTGTCGTGCAGAGCGTGCACGCCTTTGGGGAAGACCCGCAGCTGGCGTGGACCTTCGGCATCTTCATGGTGATCATCTTGGCCGTCTCGTTCGGTCTGCTGTTCTGGCGCCTGCCGCTGCTGCGCGCCCGGAACGAGCTGGAGAGCGTGCTCAGCCGCGAGTTCGCCTTCCTGCTCAACAACTGGCTCTTCCTGCTGTCGGCGTTCTTCGTCGCCGGCGCGACGATCTATCCGACCCTGCGCGACTGGGCCGGCATCCTCGCCATCGACTACGAAGGCTTCCGCGACTTCGCGTTCGCCGTCGGCATGTTCGACGAGCAGGACTGGATGGCGAACCTCGCCGCCGGTCGTCCGCCGTATGACCGCATCACGATCGGGCCGTCGTTCTACAACAAGTACATGGTGCCCATCGGGCTGGCGCTCATCTTCCTCACGGGGGTGGGTCCGCTCATCGCATGGCGCAAGTCGAGCACCGAGTCGCTGGTGAAGCAGTTCCTCGCGCCGCTCATCGCCGGCGCCATCACGGGCGTGACCGCGTTCGTGGCCGTGGAGCAGGCGCATCAGGTTCGCCTGGGCGTCGCGGGCACCACCTGCTTTGCCTTGTGCGGCTTCACCTTCTGGACCATCGTCCAGGAGTTCTACCGGGGCGTCAGCGTGCGCCGGAAGAACCGGTCGCAGTCGGTGCTCGATGCCCTCATCGGTCTGGTCACCAAGGCGCGCCGTCGCTACGGCGGCTACATCGTCCACCTCGGCGTCGTGCTGATGTTCTTCGGCTGGGCGGGCAATGCCTACAAGATCGAGCGCAAGATCAGCATCAAGCCTGGCGAGGTCGTCGAACTCGGTCCATACGAGATTCGCCACGACGGCGCGACGGCCACCGAAGACTGGCAAAAGGACATGCTCTCGGTGACCTTCACCGTCCTGCAGGACGGCGAAAAGGTCGACGAGCTGACGCCGGCGAAGTGGTGGTACTACCAAAGCCCCGAGATGCCCACGTCGGAGGTCTCGCGGCACATGACCGTCGGCGGTGACGCCTACGTCTCGATCGACGACGTCGACATGACCACGGGCTGGACCCGGGCGAACCTCTACTACAACCCGCTCGTGAACTGGGTGTGGCTCGGGTTCGGCATCATGATCATGGGCGGCATCGTCTGCATCGGGACGCGTAAGACGGAAGGTGCTGCGTGACCGCGGCGTCGGATGCACCGGCCCGCGCCGGGTTGATGCGCTGGGCGGCGATGAGCCTGCTCGGCGCCCTCGGTCTCGCGGCCTTCTTGCTGTTCGTCGCTGGCGCGACGCCGGACGCAGCAACCGCCGGCCTCATCGTCGGTGCGGGCGCGCTGACCTTCAGCCTCGCCACCATGTTTCGCATGGTGCAGGCGCTCGCCAAGCCCGGGCAGACGCTGGGCACCAACGAGCGCGACCTCGCCGGCGTGAACCGGGGGCAGCTTCGCGAAGAGAAGCGCCGCCTGCTTCGGGCGATCAACGAACTCACGTTCGACTTCGAGATGGGCAAGCTGTCCGAAGCCGACTACAAAGACGTCCGCCAGACGTACGAGCTGCGGGCGGTCGAGGTGATGCGTGAACTCGACGGCAGCAAGCGTGCACACCCCGAGGTGAGCGCGCTGCTCGAGGAGCGGGGCCTGCACGCTCCTGCCGCTGACAAGGACGCCGAGGACGAAGCCCCAGCCAAGGACGAGGGGGTCGAGGCGAACGTCGACGATGCAGCCGAGGACACCGAGGCCGAGGCGAAATCTGCGGCCGACGACGCCGAGTCCACGCTGATGTGCGGCTCCTGTGGCAACCCGAACGACGCAGACGCGAAGTTCTGCAAGCACTGCGGAAAGGAACTCTCGGCATGACCCTGCGCTTGCTCAAGACGCTCACGCTGGCTGCGGCCGTGTTCTCGATCCCGGCTCTGGCCGTCGCTGCACCGCCCGGCATGCCCGACCCGGTCAAGATGTCCGGCATCCCGCGCCCCGACCCCAAACTCGATGCGGGGACCGTCACGGTGCGATGCCTCGGCGCAGCCGGGTTCACGGCACCGTTCGTCGACCACGATGTCGACCTCGTCGTGACCGGAACCGACGGCAAGACGACCAAGCTCACCGCGAAGACCCAAGGTCAGGGGCGAGCCACGTTCGAAGGCGTCGAGATCGGTGCCACCGCGGTCGCCAGCGCGACGCTGGGAGATGGCACCGTCTCCTCGGCGCCGATCCGTTTGCTTCCGCAAGCGGGGACCGCGGTCATGCTGGTTGAAGGGGCCGCCGCGCCTGCGGTCGGCGCTCGACCGCAGCCACCGGCGCGTCCCGCCGGACCCGACATCCCGGCCCCGGGCAACGCGTTCCCGCTCGACGGGACCGAGGTCGGCACGCTGACCATCGGCACTTTCGACCTCGACGCACGCAAGCCGATCAGCAGCGTCGTCGTGAAGCTGACGATCACCCCGCTCGAAGGCGAGCCTATCGTGCGCGAGCTGACCACGGACGCGCGGGGCAAGGCCATCTTCGACAAGCTGGCCGGGCCTGACGTGCCCGAGGGCAGCAGCCTCACCGCTGAAGCCACGCTCGTCGAGGGCGGACAGCTCCGCAAGAGCGAGCCGTTCACGATGAGCGCCGACAAGGGCATGGCGCTGGTGTTGGCCGAGGGCGCCGATGACTTCGAGTCTCGTCCCGCCGGGCAGCAAGCGGCCGCGGCCGAACCCGCCGCGCGCAAGAAGCTCCCCGGGCCTCGCATCCTCCGCACGCTCCCGCCGGGGAACGTCCGCATCACGCTGTGGGATGGCACGGATAAGCCGCTGCCCAAGCAGAGGGTGATGGTCGTCAAGAAGACCGCGGCGGGCGGGGTCGAGAAGTATCGCGGCGTCACGCAAGCCGACGGCAGCGTCACCATCAAGGACATCCCCGTTCAGCAGGACGCCCTGTACTTCGTCGAATCGATCTACAGCAAGGCGCCATGGCAGAGCACCTTCTTCGGCATGGATGACCGCGGCGGCGTCGCGGTCGAGATGAGGCTGTGGGAGACCACCACCGACCGCAGCGTGGTGCGTTCTGCCGTCCAGTACGACATCGAAGAGCGAGAGAACGACCTGGCGCAGATCGTTCAGATCTACGAGGTCATGGTCAACGGCGACAAAGCGTTCTGGGACCCGTCGCTGGAGATCACGTCCATGGACGGCGCCAAGGGCTTCGTCGTGCTGCGGCCGGCCGAGGAGTTTCTCGATCATGAGGAGAAGGCTCCGTTTGCGACGCTGCACGGACCCATCGCCCCCGGCTCGCTGACCAACCTGTCGATCGGCTACCTGCTCGACCACGACGGGACCGTCGAGATCGACTGGGATCCTCCGTTCCAGTTGATTCAGTCCTCGGTCCTGGTGTCCGAGCGACTCACGCTCTCGGGCAAGAACGAACAGCTCACCGACCACGCATCGCCCATTCCGGGCAAGACGGTTTACACGGTGGAAGCGGGTGACTCGCTCAAGTTCACGATGAGCGGCCTGCGCTCACGGCCGAAGCTGTACAAGCAGGTTGGCTGGGGCGGTCTCGGTGCCTTCGCGTTGCTGACCGTGTTCGGGCTGATGCGCAAGCGACCCTCCAAGAAGGAGCAGCTGACCGCGCAGCGCGAGCGACTGTTGGCCAAGCTGGAGGCCGCGGGCGTCGACTCGCCCGAGGCGGAGCCCATGCTCGCCGAGCTCGACCGCGTTGTCCGACAGCTCGAGGTCTTGGAAACCCCAGCCGGCTAACTGCATGTCCGCCGACGCGCTGCTCAGCCTGCGCGGCATCAGCAAGCACTTCGGTCGCTTGGCGGTGCTGCGCGGCGTCGACCTCGACCTGCAACGCGGTGAGATTGTGGGCTTGATCGGCGCAAACGGGGCGGGCAAGAGCACGCTGCTGTCGATCATTGCCGGGCTGCTTCCCAGCAGCCGCGGCACTCGAACGTTCGATGGGTCGGCGGAGGGGGCTGGATCGCGGACCGAACGGGCGCGCTTTGCCGTCGTCAGCCACACCGCCCAGACCTATCCGCGGCTCACCGCCACCGAGAACCTCGAGTTGTTTGCACGGCTTCGCGTGCAGGCCGGGGTCGCGTCGGAGCCGGTCGGCACGAGTCTCGAGCGTCTTGGGCTCGGCTACGCCGCGGATCGTCAGGCGGGGACGTTCTCGCGCGGCATGCTGCAGCGGCTCGCGCTGGCCCGGGCGCTGCTCGGGCGCCCCGAAATGCTGCTGCTCGACGAGCCGTTCACCGCGCTCGACCGGCCGGGCCGGGCGCTGCTCGCTTCGGTGCTCGATGAAGAGCGTACCCGCGGCTCGGCCGTCCTGCTGATCTCGCACGACCTCGAGGCGCTCGTCTCGGTCGCGGACCGCATCGTTCTCCTCGAAGGCGGCGTCATCGCGGGCAGCGTTGGCCGCGGCGACACGGCCGATGGTTTTGCCGAGGGCGTACGCGACCTCGCGGGCAAGATGCCGGCGGTCGGCGCGGCAGAGGCCCATGCGTGACGCCACCCTCACGCTGTCCGGCGCGCGTCGCGGGCCGCGTGCTACAACCAACCTCGGCATGGTGGCGCTGCGTCAGGCGTGGCTGCTTGCGGTCAACGACCTCCGGCAGGAAGCACGAGACCTCGAGCTCGTGCTCACGGCATCGTTCTTCACGCTCGTGGTGCTGATCATGCTCGGCATGTCGTTCTCTGCGCTGGGTGTGTCGGCGCAGCCGCTGGCGGTGCCGGGGATGCTGTGGCTGTCGGTCGCCTTCGTCGGCGCGCTCACGCTCAGCCGCATCTTCAACCGAGAGCGCGAGTTCGACACCCTTCGCGCGATGCTCGTGGCGCCGGTCGAGCGCGTCTCGATCTACCTCGCCAAGGCGTTCGTCACGCTCGTGATCCTGCTGGGCTGCTGCTGCATCACGGTGCCCGGCCTCGCGCTGCTGTTTCCTGCCGCGCAGCCGTTCGCCGAGCGTCCGCTCGAAACGGTCGCTCTCGTCGTGATGGGCTGCACCGCCTACGCGGGCGTCGGCACGCTGTTCGCGGCCGGCTTGGCGAGCAGCAGCGGCAAGAACGTCCTGCTCTCGGTCATCTTGTACCCGCTCACGATGCCGTCGCTGTTGTTCGCGCTGGTGGCCACCCGGTCGCTGCTCGAAGGCCACGCGTCGTTCACCACTTATCTTGGCCAGCTCACCGCCACCAACGTGCTCGCGTTCGTGGTTGGAGCCTGGCTGTTCGAGCCCGTGCTGGTCGGCGTGCCGCAGCAGCGCAGCGCTCGTCGAGCCTCGAGGAGGAGACGATGAACAAGATCCTACCGTTCGCGTTCCTGGGCGCTGCAGGGATGATCTTCCCATACAGCGTGCAGCTCATCTTCCTGCAGACACCCATCGAACAGCAGATGGGCACCGTGCAGAAGATCTTCTACTTCCACGTACCGCTGGCCTGGATCATGATGCTGCTCGCCGTCGTGTGTGGCGTTGCGGCCGGCATTCAGCTGCGACGCGACTCGAAGCGGGCCGAAGCCATCTCGATCGCGGCCGCCGAGCTCGTCTTGGTGACGGGCCTGGGCGTGCTCATTACCGGCCCGATCTGGGGGCACGCAACGTGGGGCAAGCCCTGGACGTGGGACGCCCGCCAGGTGTCCACCGGTCTGCTTTGGCTGGTGTTCGCGGCGTACGTCCTCGTGCGGCACTACGGGGCCGCGGGGTCCGAGCGCTTGGCCGCGGGGCTGGCGATCTTCGGGGCCATCGACGTGCCCGTCATTTACTACGCGGTGAAGATCTGGAAGACCACGCACCCCTCGACCGATGTCGCGGGTTCACTTCCCTCAAGCATGTGGGCCGCGCTGTGGCCTGCACTCATCGCTTTGCTTCTCACGTCGCTGGCCCTGCTCATGATTCGGGTCCGACAAGAGATGACCGACGTGGCGCTCGACGAGGCTTGGATTGGCCTCGAGCATGACGCCGCCAGCCCAAACCTCGCCGCAGCGACTGGAGACGCATGATGGCCGCGCCCGACGAAGTCCAAACCCCCGCCAACGATGACTACGAACCCGTCGAGGGTCTCGACCAACAGACGGTGCAGTGCGTGCGCGCATGCGAGTCGGAAGCCGCTGCCAAGACCGCGTCCGACTACGAGCACATCGTGTGGGCCTACGGCGTCATCTGGAGCCTGTTCGTCATCTATGGCGTGTTCTTGTGGCGTCGAGCGTCGCGGCAGTCGAACGAGATCGAAGACCTGCAGCGTCGACTTGCGGGCTCATGACGCTCGCGCACTTCATCTACATTCCCGGCATCTTGATGGTGGGGATCACCATCGGCTTCGTGCTCGGTGGTCGCGCGGCCACCGGAGCCAAGGTCGAGGCCGATGAAAAGGCGCAGCGTCGCGCCGCTCGCGAGGCGCGTCGAGCCGCCCGCGACAAACGAGGCTGAGACGCAGCGGAGGCGGAGCCCGTCCGTCTCGTGCTAGATCCGGCGGGATGTTCACGCCGGCATATTCGGAAGAATCGCTCGCCCTGGCCGACACCGCGCGCAAGTTCGCCGCGGAGTCCATCATCCCGGTTGCCGGCGAGTACGACGAGCGTGGCGAGATGCCGCTCGACGTGTTCCGCGCAGCGTGGGAGCTCGGCCTGATGAACGTCGAGCTGCCCGAGTCGGTCGGGGGCCTCGACGTCAGCTGTGTCGACGGCTGCCTCATCGCCGAAGAGCTGGCCTACGGCTGCGCGGCGATCGGCACGAGCATCATGTGCAACCACCTGGGTGCGCTGCCGCTGATGATCGCGGGCACGCCGGAGCAGAAAGAAACGTGGCTGGGCAAGCTCGTCGAGGAGTTCGGCTTCGTCAGCTACGCCTGCTCCGAGCCCGAGGCAGGCTCCGACGTGGCCTCGATGCGCACCAAGCTCATTCCCGATGGCGACGGCTGGATCCTCAGCGGCCAGAAGCGCTGGATCACCAACGCTCCGCACGCGCTGTTCTTCACCGGCTTCGCAACGGTCGACCCTGCACTGCGGCACAAGGGGATCACCGGCTTCGTCGTCTCCGCCGACGCGCCGGGCGTGAACGTCGGCAAGAAGGAGAACAAGCTCGGTCAGCGTGCCTCGGTCACCTGCGACGTCATGTTCGACGACGTCAAGCTGCGCCCTGAGAACATCATTGGCGAGGTGGGCAAGGGCTTTCCGATCGCGATGGAGACGTTCGACAAGTCGCGTCCCATGATCGCTGCGCAGTGTGCCGGCCTCATCCGCCGCGCCATGGACGAGTCGTCGCGCTACGCCAAAGAGCGGAAGACCTTCGGCGTGCCCATCGCCCAGCACCAGGCGATTCAGTTCATGATCGCCGAGATGGCCATGGCCTACGAGTCCACGCGGCTGCTGTACAGCAAGGCGGCGTGGGAGGTGGACAACGGGATCAAGCGGACCAGCACGTCGGCGATTGCCAAGGCGATGGGCGCCGACCAAGCGATGAAGTGCACGACCGACGCGGTGCAGATCTTCGGTGGCTACGGCTACACGAAGGAGTACCCGGTCGAAAAGCTCATGCGTGACGCCAAGCTGATGCAGATCTACGAGGGCACCTCGCAGGTTCAGCGCCTCGTCATCGCCAAGAACATCCTCGTGCGCGGATGAGCTACCGACCGGAGTCACTGCCGATCGGGGTGTTCGACTCCGGGGTGGGGGGCCTGACGGTCCTGCGTGCGCTGCGGGATGCCCTGCCGCACGAGTCGTTCGTGTACTTGGGCGACACAGCCCGGCTCCCGTACGGAACGAAGAGTCCGGCTACGGTCCAGCGGTATGCCAAGCAGGCCGCGCAGGTGCTCGTCGACCGCGGCGTCAAGCTGCTGGTGCTGGCGTGCAACACCGTCTCCGCGGTCGCGGTCGAGCCGCTCCGGGCACACTTTGGCCCGCTACCCGTCCTGGGCGTGGTCGAGCCGGGGGCCGAGGCGGCCTGCGCTGCGTCGCGTACCGGGACCATCATCGTGACCGGCACCGAAGGGACGATCCGCGGCGGCGCCTATGACCGCGCCATTACGAGGCGACGCCCCGACGCAACCGTCGTCGGGCAGCCGTGCCCCTTGTTCGTCGCCTTGGCCGAAGAAGGATGGGTTGAGGGTGAGGTGCCCATGCTGGCGGCGCGGCGCTACCTCGACGCCGCGCTCGAGCGGGCGCCGAAGACCGACTGCGTCGTCCTCGGCTGCACGCACTTTCCCGTGCTCAGAGGCATGGTCCAGCAGGCGGTCGGCCCGGAGGTCACGGTCGTCGACTCGGCGCAAACCACCGCGGTCGCGGTGCAGGCTCGCCTGCAGCAAACGGCCCTGGAGCGAACCGATGGAGGGGGCGGCCAACTCTGCCTGCTGGCCACCGATGATGCTGAACGCTTTGCACGCGTCGGGGCTCGATTCCTTGCCACCGAACTCCGCGCTGCAGACGTGGAATTGGTTGACCTGTGATAGCCTGCTCTCGCCTATGCGGCTTCTCCCCCGGTCCGCGTTTCGTAGCCCTCTGAAGGTCGCGTGTAGCATGGTGCTGGCCGCGAGCATGGTCCCCGTGGCCACGCTGACGCCCAGCGTCGTGCAGGCCGCTGCGCCCGCCAGCCCCGAAGAGCTGTACGATCAGGGGCGTAAAGCGTACCGGCTCGGCGACTTTCAGACCGCGGTCGACAAGTGGCAGCAGGCCTACGACGCCACCGACAACGGGCTGCTGCTTTACAACATCTCGCTCGCCTATAAAGGCCTGTACACGATTACCAACGACATCGGCGATCTCCGCCGATCTCGCGCGATCTTGGACAACTTCATCAAGGTCGCGAAGGCCGACCCCGACATCGAAGAGGACGACGCCGCCGAGCGGCTGGCCGAACTCGACAAGATGATCGCGGAGGCCGAGCAGGCAGAAAAGGACAATCAGCCCCCGCCTCCGGTGGTGGTGGCGCCCGAAGAGGACGCGCCGCGGGAGAAGATGGAGCCCGATCCCGGGCGGAAGCTCCGGCTGATCGGCATCGGCACGATGGTCGGGGGCGGTGCGATCGCGCTGACCGGCGCCGCCCTAGCGGCTGTCTACGGCATCCGGGGCCGCGAGTTCAGCTCGAACCTCGCCCGTGACAACGACGCGTTTCTCGCGAGCGACTGCGACGACCCGGAGATCGCCGAATCGACGGGTTGCATGCAGCTGTCGAACAACATCGACACGTGGCGTGAAAACGGGCAGCAGGCGAACGTGCTGACGGTCGCGCTCGGTGCAGGCCTGGGCGGAGCCGGGGTGGTCGCGCTGGTCGCGGGCGGCCTCGTCTTCAACGAGGGCAACAAGCGCACCAAGCAGTGGGAGCGAGGCCTTTCGACCCTGCGGGTCATGCCGACGCCCCGTGGACTCACGCTCTCCGGCCGATTCTAAGTCACCCCATGCGTTCAGCACGGCGGGTCGTCGTACGAGATCCCCATCCCGTGCGAATGCTCAATGGCCGAGGGACGAATGCGGCCGAGCGTCTCGCGCGACGTGACGCGAAAGTGGCGGGAAACGCCGCGTGATGGTCTCGTTGTAAGGGCGACGGATGGCCCCCGTTGAGCGCCCACGGTGGCTTGTTTCCTCTTCCACGGCGTACACACGAACCCATCACGGACCCGGTGCTCCACGCGGCTTCGTTGTGTTATACCCGCGCAGCCCGAATTTACGGGCCCTACGGATGGTGGTTCACATCTTCGTACGGAAAGCCGGTGCCGAACTCGCACCGGTACGCCAATGCCCCCCTCCGGGCCTGCCTACGTCAAGCACACGCACACGCATGAACCTCAGGCCTGAGAAGGAGCTCACCGTGACTCGCGCTCGTTCGCTCAAGACTCTTTTTGTAACCCTGTCCTCGCTGGCGCCCCTGTCCCTCGGCGTGCCCGTCGCCGGACTCGCCGCCGCTGGCGTTCTGCTGCTCGCGCCGCAAACGGCCGAAGCTGCCGAAACTGGCTCCATCAGTGGTGTCGTCACCAACGACAAGACTGGTGAACGCATGGGCAACGCGCTGGTCGTTCTCCAGTGCAACTGCCTGCAGGGCACTCGCGAGACCCAGACCAACGCCAACGGTCTGTACGCGTTCAAATCGCTGCCGCCGGGCACGTACACCATCCAGGTGCTCGCCGGTCAGGCCGACGTCTCGAAGGTTACGACCTTGCCGCGAGGCGCGAAGTTTCGCGCAAACTTCAAAGTCGACCCCGCGAACGAATTCAAGCGCGTCGTCCGCGTCAAGCCGGTCGCGGTCAAGCAGGACACCAGCGTCGGTACGACCGTCAGCATGGAGGAGTTCCGCAACATCCCGGTCGGTGAGACCGCAGGTCGCGACTTCACCCAGGTTGTCGAAGCTTCGGCCACCGCGTCGCGCGACTCTGCCGGTATTTCGCTCGCCGGCACCACGTCGGCCGAGTCGAAGTACACGGTCGAAGGCGCGAACGTGAACAACCCGAGCTTCGGTACGGTCGGTGCGTCGATCGTTCAGGAGTTCATCGAGGAGGTCGAGGTTCAGGAGTCCGGGTACGAGGCCGAGTTCGGCGGTGCTGCGGGTGGCCAGGTCTCGGCGCGTCGGATCTCGGGTACGAACAAGGTCCGTGGTGTTGCGCGCTTCACCTACACGCCTCGACTTGCTCGCCCGCGCTTCATCATTGCGACGGACAACGCAGTCCGCGCGGTCGAAGTGCCCGACTACCTTCTCCAGGGCGTCGTCTCGGCCAGCGGTCCCATCATCAAGGACAAGCTGTTCTGGTCGGCGGGTATCCAGGCTTCGGGCGGTCGCGCATCGCTCATCCAGAGCTTCCACTCCCGCGTCGACAAAGACGGCTCCGGCGGCTTCGAAGACTGCCCGTTCGAGAACGGCGCCTTCGACTGTGTCGACGGTGGTGACTACATCCAGACCGAGAAGTTCGCCGAACAGCGCTTCCGCACCGGCAGCGTGAACCTCGGCTACGTCTTCGGACTCGACTGGGCGATCAACCCCAAGCACCGCTTGGGCGCAACCGTCCTGGGTGGCCCAGGATTTCAGCGTCGTTCGTACCGTCGTCCCGCGCTGAACCTCGACCCCTCGTCCTTCGGTACGGCGCAAAACGCCGACCCGCTGGGTGGTGGTGCGAACACGGCCAACGGCGTCGTCAACGATCACTTCGGTTGGGACCGCGGCAACTTCACCACGGTCAACCTGACGTACCTGGGTCGTGTCGCGGACGACAAGCTCGAGATCGACGCTGGTCTCAGCTTCTCGCAGTTCACGGGCCAAGAGGCGTGGCGTCTCGACAACCCCGAGTTCTACGACCTCACCGCGACGCAGCAGCAGGACGCGGAGGGTGCCAACCTCTTCACCTTCCTCGACCAGGAAGACCGCCGCGCCCTGGTGCCCGGCGTCGAAGATGCGTGTAACCGCTCCGACCTTCCAGGCCTTGCCTGCCCGACTCGACGCTGGCTGTCGGGCGGTATCGGCAACTACTCGAGCGACAAATCCCGTCGTGTCGAGGGCCGGTTTGCGCTCACGCACTTCATCAGCACCCGTCGCGCGGGCTCGCACCAGCTCAAGTACGGCGCTCAGATCGAGTACCTGAACCGCGAGACCGACAGCCGCTACTCCGGCGCCAACGGTGGTGACTTCACGAGCAACTGTGAAGGTGGCCAGACCGGCGGCGGCGAGTACTGCTACAGCCCCGACGAGGGCTACATCATCAACAACTCGACGCGGGTCAACAACAACCGCTTCGTCATCGTCGACACCGACAACCCCGACCGTCGGACCTCGATCGGCTTCGGCCGGGTCCGCAAGGAAGAGGGCGAGCTTCGGGCCATCGCGACGCCGCTCGGCGCCGGTATCCGGACCGCGGCGTACAACGAGACGACGTCGACCACGAACTACGGCGTCTTCCTTCAGGACAAGTGGGCCATCCTGTCCAACCTGTTCCTCAGCGCCGGTGTTCGCTGGGAACTCCAGGACATGCGCGACATCAACGGTGAGCGCGCGGTCTTCATCAACGACAACGTCGGTCCTCGCGTCGGCGTCGTCTACGACTGGACGGACGAAGGTAAGAGCCGCTTGTTCGCCAGCTACGGATGGTTCTATCAGCCGCTTCCGCTGCAGCTGAACAGCCGGGTGTTCGGTGGTCTCGTCAACGTGACGCGGACCTACCGGAACGCCGACTGCTCCGCCGGTTCGAGCGTCAACATCGACGGCGAGTCCCGTCTCAAGCTCGAGAACGGTCAGCCCACCGAGTACTGCGTCGACTTCTCGGCGGGTACCACCCAGCTCACCGAAGGTGCCGTCGTTCCGAAACTGCGTGGTCAATACAACCAGCAGTTCCAGATGGGCTACGAGCAGGAGATCATCGAGGACCTCACGCTCGGTGTTCGCTGGCAGCACACCGACCTCGGTCGCGCGGTCGAGGACATCTCGACCAACGGTGGCCTGAACTTCATCATCGCCAACCCCGGTGAAGCGGTGTCCCAGGCGGACATCAACGCCGAGCAGGCGCGCTGCGACAGCCTTTCGGCGCAGCTCGACGGCCTCGACATGGACTCGCCCGACCGCTCGCAGATCGCACGCGAGCTCCAGCGCTGCGACTTCCTCGTCGACGCGTTCGGCAAGGTCGGCACGCTGTTCGACAAGCCGGTTCGAAACTTCGATGCCTTCACGTTCGAGCTGAAGAAGCGCTTCGCTCGTAACTGGCTGGTCATCGGTAGCTACACCTTCAGCCGCCTGGTCGGTAACTACGACGGCTTCGTCGACCCGATCACGGGTGCCATCAACCTCGGCGCCTCGTCGCAGTTCGACATCCCCGAGCTCGTTCGCAACAGCTTCGGTCCGTTGTCGTTCAACACGCCGCACCGCTTCAAGGTCAACGGTTTCTACTCGTTCGACCTTCAGGAGGCCGGCCGCCTGACGTTTGGTACCTCGGCGAACTTCCGGTCGGGTTACCCGATCTCGCTTCGCGCGGGCAGCAACCGCTACCCCGGTCTGTTCCCCATCTACGTCATCCCGCGTGGCGCCGGTGGCCGCGTCGAGCCGACGTACAGCTGGAACCTGAGCGTCAACTACGCGTACCCGCTCCCGGGTGATCTCGAGATCGAGGTCGGCGCTCGACTGTTCAACATCACCAACGCCAAGGCCGTGCTCCGGGTCGACGAGGTCTACTCGTTCTCCAACACCCGCCCGGTCGCGGGTGGTGACCTGTCGGACCTCAAGCACACCAAGATCCAGAACGCGAGCAACCCGACCGAGTTCTTCCAGCGGACGATCCTTCCTCCGCAGGGCAACTTCGGCGTCGAGTCGAGCTTCCAGACGCCTCTGGCGGCACAGTTCGACCTGCAGCTCCGGTTCTAGGACGCGGGGAGGGCTTTGCGGCCCTCCCTTCCGCAGCGGTCCGATGGGGCCGCCGGTCCGAACGCTCGCCTCGCGCGAGCGTTTTTCGTTAAGCACCTCGGCACCGGGCCGTGCACGTCAGACCGCGGGCGGCAGCGGCACGTATTCCACGACCCGCTCCCCAACGAGGAACGGCTGCCGACGGTTGTGTGCGGGCGAGTCCGGAGACGCGTCCGAGGTCCCAGCAGCTGTGCCGGGTCGCTACGCTCAGCCTTCGCCGAGGAACTTCTTGGCGGTTGCGTTCTCGGGGTCGACGGCCAGCAGACGGCGATAGAGCTTCTCTGCGGCCGCCTTGTTGCCCTGCTTGGACTCCAGCCGGGCAGCGAGCGTCAGGGCCGACTTGTTCTTCGGCGCCGAGCGCAGGACGCGGTCGACGAGGGCAAGCGCGGAAGCGGCCCGGCCGAGCTTGTCTTGAGCCTGCGCCATGCACAGCGTCACCTTGGCGCCGCCGGGCTTGAGGTCGTGGGCCTTCTTGAGGACCTTGAAGCCGTCGGCAGCGGAGCCGCTTCGGACGAGCCGGCAGCCCTCGTCGAGCAGCGACTGAAAGTCATTGGCGCCGCCGGAGGCTTTTTTCCCGCCGTTGGACTTGGCCTTGGGTTTGGGCTTGGGCTTGGACTTGGGCTGCGGCTCGGGTGCGGCGGGCTTCTTGGGCTTGGCCGGCTTGCTGGCGGGCGCGGGCTTGGCTGGAGCAGGCGTGTCGCTGGGCTCCGGCTTGGCTGCCACGGGCTCGGCCGCCGGCTCTGGTTCAGGCTCCGGCTCTGGTTCCGCGATGGGCGGCTCTGGCTGTGGCTGTGGCTCTGGCTCTGGCTCTGGCTCGAGGCTTGGTGCCGCCACGACTGCAGCGCCGGCCACGGAAGGGGCGGGCGCGTCGAGGCGTACCGCGAGCGGCTGTCCCGGGGTCCCGGCCAAGACGGCGCGACGCTGAAGCGCGGCGCCGTCGCGATCGCCCGCGCGCTCGAGCGCGATCGCGAGGATCAGCTTGGTGAGCGCGGTCGAAGGCTGGGCGGCGCGAAGCTCCGCGGTGAGGTCCTGCAGCTGTGCGGGTTCGAGCGTCTCGTCGCTGAAGAGCGGCCGTCCGAGCGCGGCGAGTCGCAGCTCGTTGTCCGGGTAGTCCGCCATCAGGACCACCGGATGCAGCAGCGTGATGTCGCGACCCTCGGCCAGGTCGAGGCGTGCTTCGATGCGTCCCACCTGTGCGGGGGCGAGCCCATCCTGGGTGAGCGCGTCCGTCATGGTGCGGCCGGCCGAGAGGGTCGTTGCAAGCTCTGACTTTGCGGCTGCAGCGTCAGCGCCCACGAGGCTCGCCCGGATGGCCGACTCCAGCGCGCGTGAAGCCATGGCCGCAGCCCGCGTCATACGGAGCGACTGCGCTTCAGCAGGCCGCGTCGTCCGGGCGGCCGAGAGCTCGAGCTCGCGGTCGAGGGCGGCCAGTGCAGCGACGTCGAGGCGAGCCTGTGCGTCCCGCGTACGGTCGATCAACCCGGCCGCACTCAACGGAGCCTCCACAGCTGCCTGCGCGGTCGGGGCCCGGCCTCTCGCAGCGAGACGCTGCTGCGCCTGATACGAGCCGTACGCCACGATCGCGGCGATCCCAAGACCACCCGCGATCCAGACCGCAAATCGGCCGGTTTCCGGGTCTGGCGCTCCTTCGAGTTCGCTGCTCATCGGCTACGGTGTGCGCCCTCGCGCGCAACGCGGAAGTCTTGCAGTTCGTTGGTGGACACGCAAGCAGGCGACCTCACCTCCGAGCAACGGGTCAACGCGTCCGAACGATCTGCCGCACGCCCTCTCAGTACATCTTCAGCGCGCGGAGCAGCCAGTACGCGTCTTCGTCGCGCAGCGTGGCCACGGGGTCGGGTCGGCCATCGGACACGAACTCGCGGTCGTGGGCAAGAGCCAGCAGCGCGCCGTCGAGTTGTCCGCACAGTCGGGTCGCGAACAGCAGCGCGCCGCGGCGCAGCTCTGTCTCTAGGCGAGGCACGCCGCCGGTCGCGGTGAGCCAGTGCGCAAGCTCCTCGGCCAGTTGCCCGCCCTCTCGGGGCGGAAGCGTCAGACCGCGAGTGCTCAGCGCCTCGGCGATTTCGCGTGCGAACCGACCGGTCGGGACGTGGGAGGGGCTGGCCATCCGCACGAGCCCGTCGAGCAGTGCCGCGAGCGAGCCTTCGTGCGAACCCTCCAAGATCGCCAGTCCGGACGCGACTGAAGTGGCCGCGCGGGCGAGCCGGAAGCGAAGCTCCGCGACCGAGCACACCGTCACGCCGGCGCCGAGCAGAAGCGTTGGGGTGTCGTGGTTGGCCACGCCCACGCCGCCGGGAAGTCGGGCTCGCGTCCAGGCCAACGGGAGTGCGCAGCCCAGCGAAGCCCTCCATGGCGCAACGATCGACTCCGCAAGCGCGAGCCGAGCCTTGGCACTCGCGGTCGCTGGCTCGGCCGCGACGGTGGCGGCGGTAGTGATGCCCGCGAGCGCGTCCCGTGCCGTCATCAGTGCCCAGCGAAGCGTCCCGCCGCCTTCGAACGGGCCCACGCCCAGCGGGGAGAGGTCCGGAGGCGCGGCCGCAATCGGCAGGCGAGCGACCAAGCTCGGTACGGGGCCGTCGGGCATCATGAACGCGGTGATCTGGTACAGGCTGCGTGCCCGCTCCGCATGACCGTCGGCTTCCGCGAGGCGTGCCAGGCCCAGGGCGAGGCCGGCCTGCAGCGGTCGGCCGGAAGACCAGTGGGCGAGATCGCGGGCAAGCGCAGCGCGGCCGCCCAGCATGGAGCCCGCAGCGGCGAGCAGTGCATCAAGGCGGGGCAGGGGACCGCGCGCAGCGACGTTGGTCAGCAGCTGGCGAAGGCCAGGGAAGAGGTAGCGCTCTTGTGCCGCCGGACCATGGCGGAAGCCGAGGTCGCGCGCCATGGAGCGTTGCCCGTGCCGAAAGGCTTCGGTGAGCGCTGCGAGCAGCAGGACCTCCTCATCGGGTCCGGCGCGCTCGCGGACCTCCACCGCCAGGTCGAGTACCTCGTCCCAGCGGGACTCTGCGAACGCGAGCGGCAGCAACTGCACGCGCGGTGCGGCGAGCTGAGGGGCGACCTCGGCGGCACGCTGCAACGCCTGGCGCGCCTGCATCAAGGAGCGCTCTCGTGCGCTGCGATCCGTGGCCGCGCTCTGCTCGACGAACGCCTGCGCGGAGGCGAGGTACTGCTGCGCCTGCTCCCCCGGCTCGGAGCTCAGGCTCGCGAGGCGGCGTCGTGCGTCCCCGAGCGCCGCCCAGTCCTCAGCCTCTTCGACCAGGTCGGCGTACAGCCCAAGGACCTCGCGATGGGTCGGGTCGACCTCGAGGACCTGCAGCAGCGTGGCGGCGGCTCGATCGGTCGCCCCGAGTCGGTGCTCGGTCCGGGCGAGGTCGATCGCAATGCTCGCAAGCTCGGGCGTACGGCGCTGAGCGGAGGCCTCGAACAAGCGGCGGGTAATGGCGACGCGGTCCGTCGGGGACCCGCTTCGCGCCAGCACACCATCGAGCTGCTGCAGCGCCGCGAAGCGCAGGTCGTCGTCCTCGGTTTGCACGCAAAGCGGCCGGAGCAGGGTGGCGGCGTCCTGGTCGCGCCCGAGGTCGCTGGCCAGCGCCGCGAGCGTGAGTTCGAAGGCGGGCGTGCGGTCGGCCGGCTCCACGTCGCCGAGGCGGCGGTAAATCGCCTGGGCCGAAGCATCGTCGCTATCCCGCGCGGCAAGCTCGGCGAACAGCTCGAGCGCCGTCTCGTTCGTGGGGGCAATGGCCAGGGCGTGACCGAGGTTGCCGAGCGCCCGGCTCGCGTCTCGCATCGCCGTCCACGCAAATCGAGCGGCCTCCATCAGCGCGTTGGCGCGTGAGAGGCCGGCGCAACGCGCCGCGAGCTGCTCATACAGCGCGACGATTTCTTCGTATGCACCGCGTTCAGCGTAGGCCTCGCGCAGCGCAGCGCTGGCAGCCTCAAGATCGTGCTCGGTCCCCTCGAGTCCTGAGGCGAGCTCGATTTGTTCTTGGCTCGCCCACTCGACCAGCTCGGTGTCTCCGAGCGACAGGCCGAGCTCACGCAGACGACCGTAGATGTGGACGCGCTCCACCGCTTGCTCTTCAACCTCGAGCAGCCGCAGCAGACCGGACTTTTGCTTGCGGAGCTCGTGGGCTTCGTCGCCCTCGAGCGCCTCGAGGTTGCGCTGCGCCGCAGCGGCGACGTCATCGCTGGCTTCGGGCAGGTCGAGCACCTGCTGCGCGTCCGCCTCGGCGGCCACGACGTCGTCATCGGACATCCGAAGGTCCGCCGCGAGCAGCCAAAGGCGGGCTCGTGCGGCGTCATCGAGCTGTCCGCTGCCGGTGTGCCCGGCGATCTTCTCGAGCCGGTCGGCGATGCGGCGCGGGTCGGGAAGCTTGGCGGTGAGGGCTGCCGCCCGCGTGGAGACGACCAGGTCGTCGGGCGCCTGGGTGATCGCAGACTCGATGTTTCGGACCGCGGAGTCCACATCGTCGAGATGCTCGATGTACGTCTCGGCGAGGTCGAGGTGGTGTGCCGCACGGGCGGCGCCGCCGGGGAGCTCGCGGATGGCGAGGTAGTGCATGTGCGCGACGACGGACCACTCCAGCCGCTTGCGCGCGAGGCCCATCAACGACTCCCGAGCCGAGACGTGCTTGGCGTCGGCGCTCACCGCCTCGAGCAGGTAGGCTCGCGCGCGCTCGGCCTCGGCGCTGTACGGGTCGGTCTGGGTGGCCGGCATCAACAGCGTGGCACGTCGGTACGCCACCTCGGCGCTGAGCATGCTCGACAGCGGTAGCTGCGAGAGGTTCTCGAGCACGATCGCTTGCTCGGTCGCTCGCTGCGAGCGCTCGTAAAGTCGCGCGAGCTCCAGCAGTGCGCGCTGGCTCTCGGGTGCTCGCTGCAGCGCGGTCTTGAGGACCTGCTCCGCGTCCTTGGGGCGGTCGAGCTCCAGCAGGACGCGCGCTGCGATCGCTGCGGTCTCGGCGGCTCGTCCCGACTCGAGTTCGGGGTGCGTCGCGGCGGTCACCAGGGGCTCTACGGCGTCTTCCAGCCGCCCCTGCCGCGCGTACAGTCGTCCCAGCGCTTCGGCGGCGGCCGCATGGTTGGCATCGCCGGCGAGCGCGTCGGCGTAGTGGTGCTCGGCCTCGTCTTCGTACTCATCGTGGACCGCGAGCAGGTCGCCCAGCAGGGTGTGCAGGGCCGGGCGGTGGGCGTCGCTGATCGTCTCGAGCCGCTGCAGCAGCTGAGCCCGCACGTTCGCGATCGCGTCGGTCCCCGAGAGCAGCACGCGAGCCTTCACGCCCGCTTCGGGGTGCGCCATCGGAGAGGCCAGGTAGGCCTGCAGATAGTAGTGGGCGGCCTCGTGAGGTCGGCCCAGCGGCGCCTCGAGCAGCTGGGCGACGTGAACGGAGACGGCAGCCTGGCGCATCGAGTCGTCGGCGAGGGCTGAGAAGCGAACCTTCAGGATGCGGACCAGGTCTTCGTGTCGACCGGCGCGCTGATAGGTCCGCGCCAGCGTCGCGAGCCCCTCGTCGGGCAGGCGTCCGTAGTGCTCCAGCCGCTCGTAGATGCGGGCGGCCTTGGCCTCGTCGTCGAGCGGGCCGCGGTAGATGCGTGCCAGCTCCACGAGAAGCTCGGTCCGCGCGGGGCGAAGTGCGTCGGCAGCGATGCCGTCGATCTCGGTCGACAGCGCGCGCTCGAGGTAGATCGCCAGATCGACATAACGGCCTTGTCCTTCGAGGTCGCGGACCAGCTCGCCTCGCATGGCTTCGGCCAGCGCGGGGTGTTCTTGCTCGCCGTCGGCACCGAGGTGCTCAAGGGCGATGCGGAGGGCTTGCTCTGCCCGCTGTAGGTCGCGGAGCTCGTGACGGGCGATGCGGGCGATCTTTCGAAGCAGCGCACATCGCTGTTCTCCGTAGACCCGCGGTACCCCGCGCTCGAGCAGCTCGATGAGCTCGTGCCACTCGGCCTCGGTCTCGAGCAAGGTCGACAGGAGTTCGTTGGCGGCGTGGCGGTGCGGGTCTTCGCGCAGGATGTCGCGCAGCTCTCGGATGGCCTCGCGTGGCCGGTCGAGCGGCCCGGCGAGCAGACGTGCCCGCTCTTCGAGGGCGTCGAGGCGGGCCTCGCCACGCTGACGCTGGGCGACCTGTTCGAGCAGGTCGGCGCGGCGGTTCGGATCGGACGCTTGCGTTTGGAGGTCGTTGAGGCGTTCGGCGGTCTTGGCGTGCTGGGGATCCCGGTCGTGGCCGCGCGTGAGCAGGTCCATCGCGGCCTCGTGGTCCCCGCGGGCGAGTGCCGCATCGGCCGTTCGGTGAATCATCGCCAAGAAACCCGCATTTCCCATCTCGACGTGGTCGAGGACGCGACCGGCGTAGTCGAGGATGGGCTCGAGTTCGGGCAGCTCGAAGGCGTGCTCGAGCAGCGGGAGCAGAAGGTCCGGGTCGGTGGGTGCGAGCCTCGCTGCCCGCTCGAGGTGGGCAATCGCGCGTACCTGATCTCCCAGCCCATCCGCCGCGATGTGGGCCAGCCGCTTGAGGGCGTCAACCTTCGCCGTGTCGTCGCGCGACTGCTCGACGGCCATCTCGAGAACGGCGAGCTGTTCCGCGACGTGGCCCCGCTCCGCGAGTGCGTCGGCTACGGCGTGCAGGGTGTCGACTTCGTCGGGATGGGCCCGGGCGTGATCCTGAAGCAGCGCCGCCGCGTCCGCGCGGTCGAGCTGGGTGGCGAATCCGATGTAGAGCGCGACCGCGTTGACGGACGTGGCGTCGAGCTCGCGGGCGAGACCGTCGAGCATCGCGCGAGCGGCTGCGACTGCGTGCGGCGTTCGGGCGCCGCCGTGCCGCACACAGAGCACCTTGTGAAGGCGCGGCGAACCCGGGAACGAGCGAAGCGCGCGACGCAGGTGGACGTCGAGCTGCGCCCGGTCATCGAGGGTGGCCCGTCGGATCCTCAGGTCGAGCAGGTCGGCGACGCCGTCCGCGTCCCCCGCTGCAAAGGCCCCGTCCATGGCGGTGAGCCAGGCATCGCGAACGCGGAGGTCGCCCGGCGCGACGTCATAGGCTCGGCGGATTGCCCGGCGCAGGACCGTGTCGTCTTCGGCGTGCAGGGCGGACGCGAGCGCGCGCAGCGTGAGGGCGCTGGCGATCGGCGCGTCCTGCCCGGTTGCCAGCCCCAAGAGGTGCTCGCTGAGGGTGGCGGCGTCTCCCCCGAGCATTCGTGCCAGACGTTCGGCCGTTCGCGCGTCGTCGGGGCGCGCGCGCAGCCGGTCGCCGATGCGTCGCAGCTCGTCGTCCTCACGTCCGAGCTCATGCACGGCCCAGTCGCGGAGGTCGAGCAGCTCAGCCCGCTCTGCGGTTTCCTCGCGGAGCTGGTCGAGCGCTTCGAGGGCTGCTGCAGCATCCTGCTCTTCGAGGGCTGTGGTCGCGCGCTCGGTCAGGAGCGCGTCGCGCATGTCTCCAGGAGGCAGGCTCGTGGCGGCGTCGTCGAGGGCGGATGCGTATCGCGAGAGCGCGCCGTGCTGCGCGAGTTCCTTGAGCGTGGACAGCAAGACCTCATCCGTGGGGGTCCGGACCAGGGCGGACTCGAGCACGTCCATCCCCTCGTCGGCGCGTTCGACCTGCGCGAGGAGGAGGGCTTCGGCCCGGTGTTCTGCCGCGGGGAGACCGTCGCCGAGCAGCTCGCGAACGCGGCGTCGCGCGTGCAGCTCCTGAACTTGGTCCGCGCGACTGGAGCGCGCGAGCTGCATCCAGGCTTCCGCCAGCTCCGCCTCACGGGGGCTGTCCGGGACGACGTGGTCCCGGGCTCGCTCGAGCCACCGCAGCGCTTGTCGCACGTCGCCCCGAAGCCGGTGCAGTCGCGCCAGCTCCAGCGTCAGGTCGCCGCGAACGGACGCGCTCGTGGTCTGCGCGAGCTGGCTTTCTCGGGCGTGAAGCTGGGCTTCGAGGTCGCCTTCTCGCTCGGCAGCCTCGGCCAAACGTTGCCACCCCGCGGGGTCTTCGGGATCGGCTCGAACCGCGCGGTGTAGCGCTTCGATGGCGCGCGTCCCATCCCCCGCAGCGAGCCAGCGCGCGGCGAGCTTGGTCGCGGGGAGCGCAGCACGCCGATCGTCGGGTTCGAGCAGCGACAGCGCGCGAGTCCAGTGCTCGGCAGCTTCTTCGTCGGAGCCCCGGAGCGCGGCTTGGTCTGCGGCGACGAGGCGCGTCGTCGGGTCACCGTCATCAAGCTGCAGGCGTAGCGCATACAACCTCGCCAGCTCGGGGTCTTCGCGGGCAGCCAGCCGCGGGTCCATTTGATCCGACTGCGCGCGCGCGAGGAGCTTGTCGATCGCGTCGAGTCGCAGTCGCGGGGGAAGGGCGGGATCTTCGACGCGGCCGCGCCAAAGGTCGACCACGTCGGTGGTTTGTTCGGCGCGCTCGAGCAACGCGACGAGCCGGTCGGCGAGCGCTTCATCGTCCGGCGCCGCTCGCAACGCTTGGTCCAGGAGCGACGCTGCGATTCCTCCGTGGGCGTGGGCAGCCGCCCGCGTGAGCCAATACGCCCGCTCGCGACCCTTGGAACGCTCCGCCGCCGCCTGGCTGAGCGCGAACGCTTCGTCGGTGGCGCCCGCGTGACTGAGCGCTTCGAACAGGGTGGTGGTCGCCGCGTCGGGGACTTGATGTCGGACCCACCGTCGGTGCAACGCGCGGACGGAGGTGTCCAGGTCGACGCGCGTGCGCAGGCGACGGACCCAAGCCTCGACCTCGTCGGCGGGAGCAGTCTCGACGGCCAGCGCGAAGCCGCGGTCCTGCTCGTCGCGCGGGAGTGCGCCGAGAGCCGGCCAGAGCTCCTCCCAGATCTGTTCGCTCGGCTGCGCGAGCTCCTCACGGAGCGTTGCGGCTTCGAGGCGGGCACGGGCCGCGTCGGCGGGGTCGCTCAGCTGCTCGCGAAGGGCTGCGTACGCGCGCAACGCCTCATCGGCGGCGCCGGCCTCTCGGTGCAGGCGGGCGGCGTGGGCGAGCAGCTCCACGTCATTGGGGTCGTCCTCCCGCGCGCGCTCGACGTAGCCCAACGCGTCGCCAAGGCCGAGCTCGACGGCGAACCGAGCGAGTGCCCGACGCAGCTGCGGCGCGGAAGCGTCGCCTGGCCCGGCGTCGAGCCGGGCGCGCGTGAGCTCGAACGCCGTCCGTGGATCGTGGGCTTCTCGAGCCGCGGCCTGTGCAGCCTCGAGCAGGCCGAGGTGCTGCGGATGCTGTGCGAGCGCTTCGGTCAGCAACTCGAGCGCGACCCGCGGGTGCCCCTCCTCGAGCAGACGGCCAGCAACGTCGGCGACGAGGTCGGCATCGGAGGCGTCGCCGCGCCGTGCCTCGTGCAGGTACACCCGGGCCGCAGCAGGGTCGGTCGCGTGGGCTCGCGCGAGCAGGCCCGCCACGTCGGCGCGCAATCCGGGGTCGGTCGTCGCCTCGTCGAGCTGCCCGTAGATTCTGCCCAAGATCTCGACCGAGGCGTCCGCGTTGCCGAGGCGTCGCAGGGAGAGCGCCGCCGCAGCGAGTTGTCCCGGAAGGTCGTCGCGTCCGCGCGAGAGGTCTTCGACGATGCCCGCGTAGTCTTCGACGCGAGCGCGAAGCTCGAACCGCATGCGGTGGGGGAGTGCGGCGTTGGGCTGGGCGCGGAGCCACGCTCGCAGTCCCCGGTCGACGACCGGAATGAGGTCGCCATCGCGGAGTGCGGCCCGGAATCCGATGCGGGCAACCCACTGCCAGGCCGCCGCTTCGGCGACCGGGTTGAACTGCACGCGCTCGGCCATCTTCACCGCTTGGCGCAGCGCAACGTCGGTGGCGCCTTGCCCAAGCGCGAGCCGGATTGCCGCGGTGTCTGCCGCAACGGCTGCGCTGACGTCGGACATCGGTGCGCCGAAGTCGACGCGTCCCTGCGCGGCTTCGGCAAAGACCAGCCGGAGCTGTCGCGTGTCGAGGGCGGCGGTCTGCAGCCCGAGGCGGCCTAGGCGAGGCGCCTTCCAGCCTGCCTTGACCAGCGCGCGACCCAGCGTCTCGTGGACGGGGTCGATCGACGCATCGACCCGGCCGAGTACCCGGCGCTGCAGCTCCAATCCGATTGCGGCGCCATCGAGTCTGGCCCGGCCGAACCACCAGAAGCTGCCCGTACGGAACGTGATGTGCCGGCCCTGAACGCGCGCCCGAAGTCCGATCCGCATCCAGGCCCAGGCCTCGGTGGCGGTGTCCCCCTCGAGCGTCAGCGCGGGGCCGCGTTCGTCGGGACCGAACGTCTCGTCGAACGTGACCGTGGCGCGGCGAACGTGCAGCGGTCCGATCGTCGCGCCTTCGAGCCGTGCACGGACCGTGTCCACGATCGTGTCGACGTCGGCTTCGAGCTCGACGGCGATCGCATCACTTCGGCGATGACGCAGCGCCGATGGTGACGTCGGGGCGCGCATTGGAAACTGCACGCCGTGGACTTCGGCTTCGTAGCCGAAGACGCGCAGCCCTTCTCGCAGCGTCCGCTGCTGCAGGCACAGCAAGGCCTTGTGGTCGCGGCACAGCAGCGCCACGCCCAAGACGTTCCCCACCGCGGGCCCCTGCGCCATCCAAGGTGATTACAGCGCACGGCGAGCGCTGCGGGAACCCTGTACGGATGGCCGCGCGCAAAGAATCTCTACCGGCCGCCGCGGCCGAGCATGCTCGCGCGCAGAAGCCCGCCCTGGTTGCCTACGCGGTCGCACACCGAGTAGGGCTTGAACGTCTCTTCGTCCTCGCCCTCTTTTTTCTCGACGTCGTAGGTGACCACGCGCTGGACCTTGTCCTCGCTGACGTTGATCTGGCCCTTGCCCTTGGCTTCGAGGCACAGGCGCTCCGCCCAGTTGGCGGTGACGGTCCGGCCCTTGCGCTGCCAGGTAGGCTGGTACAGGTCGTTGCGCACCTCGGCGAAGCCCTCATCCGAGGCCTCTTCCTTGCCGACCAGGCCCGCGACGAGCAGGGCGCCGTCGGCTTCGTAGATCTCCGGAAGCAGCGCCGTCTCCGTGTCGGACGCCCACGCGGCGTCCACCAGGCCGGGCACCAGGCCCAGTCCGGGGATCTGGCCGCCCTTGGCGAACATGCCGGTCTCGCGAAGCTCGGCCTTGGGACGCGCGGGTGCGGCGTCGGGCGCTTCGCCGTCGAGCGGGGTGTCTTCGAGGCCCGCGGCGGCGCCGGGCGAGGTGAACACGTCGTCGACCGATTTGCCGCCGACCACCGCGTCGCGGTCTTCTTCGGCGGCGACGCGGGCGAGCGCCTTGCCCTTGCTCTCCTTGATGGCCTCGACCGCGAGCTCGCGCAGGGCGTCGGCTTCGGGGACGTCGCCTTCGCGCTTGCCGTCGATGCGGGCGATGAAGAAGTCGTTCTCGCCTTCGATCACCGCCGAGAGGGCGTCGGGCTCGAGGCCGCGAAGCGCTTCGTCGAGCGCCGGATCGAGGCCGGTACCCACCTTCACGCCGGTCCAGCCGAAGTCGCCGCCTTTGCGTGCGGTGGCTTCGTCGCTGGAGACGGCCCGGGCGACCTCGCGGAAGTCGGTCCCCCCCTCGACCTGGGCCCGCGCGTCGTCGATCTTGGCGCGCGCGGCTGCTGCGAGCTCTTCACCGGCTTCGGGTGCCGGCTTGTCGACCGCGATCAGGCGGACGCGCATCTGCTCGGGAAGCTTCGTGAAGCGGGCGCCTTGGGTGCCCAGCGTGGTCTTGAGCTCCTCTTCGTGCTCGCTCACCCAGGCGTCGACATCGGCGTCGGTGGGGTCGACGAGGTCCGCGTACGGGGCGATGTCGTACTTGGCGTAGCGAAGCGAGAGCTTGTTGGCGTTGGCCTCGTACTGCTTGCGCAGCTCGGGCTCGGGCACGACGACGGACGCCCGGATGACGTCGCGGACGGTGCGGGCGAGGAACTCTCGCGACTGCATGTCGTAGTACTTGTTCTCGGGAACCTGGATCGCCGAGAGGAAGTTCTTGAAGGCTTTGTAGTTGAACTGGTCGAGGCCGGTCCAGTAGCCCGAGTCGCCCAACACGATGATCTGGCCCTTCGCGACCAGCTCCTCGGCATCGTACTGCGTGGACGCGAGGCCCATCTCTTCACCGGCGTCGGCGAGCAGCTCGCGCTCGATCGCGGACTCGAGGATTTCTTCGCGCACGCCGAACGCCTTCTGCATGGCAGCGTCCTTGGGCACGCCGATGAAGCCGGCGACCAAGCTGTACTGCGCCTGGAAGTCCGAGTCACCGATCGGCTTGCCGTGGACTTCGACGATCGGCTTGGACCCGAACGAGAGGCTGTCCGAGGGCAGGCCGAAGGAGAGGCCGAACGCGGCCGCGAGGGCGAGGAGGATGAGCCACGCCCAGAAGCTCGTCGAGGACTTGCGAAGGAAGTCGAGCATCGGTCGAGCGGAACTACCAGGGGGGAGGTTGCGGGGGCAACCGCCACAGGGGTGGGGGTCCTCGCGGTGGCGGCGCCGGGAATGGACCCGCGCGCTCGCGCGTTGACCTGAGCCACCCGCGCACAACGCGGACCTGGATTTCCGTCCGAATTTCTACGACCCGCATTCGCTTGCCCCGCCGTCCACACGCGTGTAATTGGGGGCTTCTTCGGGGGATCGGGCTGGAATCCGCCATCTCGACGACCCGTCCCTTCTCGCGCTGCGCAACGCGCGCGTTCGGTTCGCCCGGGCTCCTTTCTCGCCTCCAGTCTCGCCCTCAGACCCCAGATGCTTTTCGACTGGGTATACGGCCTGTTCTCCAACGACCTGGCCATCGACCTCGGCACCGCCACCACGCTCACGTACGTGAAGGGCAAGGGGATCGTCGCGCACGAGCCCTCGGTGGTGGCCGTGCAAAAGAACGCCAGCCAAAAGCGCGTCCTCGCGGTCGGGAAAGAAGCCAAAGAAATGCTCGGCCGCACGCCGGGCAACATCGTCGCGATCCGGCCGATGAAGGAAGGCGTCATCGCCGACTTCGAGGTGACCGAGGCGATGATGCGCTACTTCATCACGCGCGCGCACAACCGCCAGACGCTGGTCAAGCCGCGCATCATCATCTGCGTGCCTTCGGGCATCACCGAGGTGGAAAAGCGAGCGGTGCGCGACTCGGCGCTGGCCGCCGGCGCACGCGAGGTGTTTCTCATCGAAGAGCCCATGGCGGCGGCGATTGGCGCTGGCCTGCCGATCACCGAGCCTGGCGGCAACATGGTCGTCGACATCGGTGGCGGGACCGCAGAGGTCGCCGTCATCTCGCTTGCCGGCATCGTCGCATGCAAATCGGCGCGGGTCGGCGGCGACAAGATGGACGAGGCGATCGTCCAGCACATCAAGCGCAAGTACAACTTGCTCATCGGCGAGCGTACCGCCGAAAAGGTGAAGATCGAGATCGGGACCGCCGCGCCCACCGACGTCGTCATGACGATGGAGGTCAAGGGTCGCGACCTCGTCGCCGGCATCCCCAAGACCGTCGTCATCGACTCCGACGAAATCCGCGAGGCGCTCAGCGAGCCCGTCTCCGCGATCGTCGACGCCGTGCGTCAGGTGCTCGAGCGCGCGCCCCCGGAGCTGTGCGCGGACATCGTCGACAAGGGCATCGTGCTCACCGGCGGTAGCTCGCAGCTGGCCGGTCTGGACGTCTTGCTCTCGGAGGAGACGCATTTGCCGGTCTTCTTGTCCGACGAGCCGGAGTTCGCCGTCGTGCTCGGGTCCGGCGCCGCCCTCGACGAACTCGATCTGCTGCGCGAAGTAGCGCTCGAGTAGCCGTGAGAGGGCTCATATTCCGTCCCCGGAATCCGGCGGTAGACGGTAGCGTTTGGTGAGTCCCGCCGATGGCCGTCTCCCTGCGCAGCATCCAAAACGTGACGATCGTGGCCGTGCTGCTCGCGATCCCGGTGGTGCTGCTGCGCAACACGGCCGAGAACCCGCATGAACTCAGCGCGTTCGACCGCTCGGTGCGGCGCATCGGCGCCCCGCTCGAGGCCGCGGTCTCCTACAGCACGTCGATGATGGGCTCGTTCTTCGAGCGCTGGTTCATGCAGGCGCGGCTGCAGGACGCGAACGAAGAGCTCGCCGCGGAGAATCGCCAGCTCAGCCAGAGCCTGCGGGAGCTGGCCGAGCTCGCCGAGGAAAACGCGCAGCTGCGCCGGGCCCTGCAAATGCGCGACCGGACGCCTGCCGACATGATCCCGGCCGAGCGCGTCGGCGTGGACCAGTCGCCGTTCTTCCGGGTGCTCAACATCCGCATCGATCGCGGCAGCCGCTTTGCGCGGCCGGGCATGGCGGTGCTGGCCCCCGACGGCGTGGTGGGCCGCGTCGACAAGATCTTCGACGACTACAGCGACGTCATGCTCGTCACCGACGCCCGCTCCAAGATCGCGGTCGAGGTGGCGCGCAACCGGGCCCAGGGCATCCTTCATGGCGACAGCGAGTACGGCTGCATCGTCGACGTGCCCAAGGACTACGAGATCGAGCCTGGCGACCTGGTGCAGACCAGCGGCGTCGACGAGCTTTTCCCCAAGGGGCACCCGATTGGCCGCGTCGTCGAGATCGAGCAGCTCGTCGGCGATCAGCAGCGGCTGCACGTCAAACCCGAGGTCCGCTTCGACCGCGTCGACGTGGTGTGGGTCGTGCTCGCGGGCGCGCCGCGTCCCGACGAGTCGCAGCCCGACCGCGAACCCGCAGCGCTGGGGCTGCAACCGATCCGGTAGGCGTCCATGATCCGCGCGCTGTGTTACCTGCTCGTCGGTTGGCTGCTCATCGCGGTGGTGGGCGGCTTGGCGGACGTGTTCATGGTGACCGTGATGCTGCCGGCGACGTCGGTCGTAGTCATCACGCATCTGGCGTTCTCGCGGTCGATGCCGCTGCCGTTCGGCCTCGCGCTCGCGGTGGCGTTCGGCTACCTCGAAGACCTGCATCAAGACGCGCCGCTGGGCACGCTCACCTTGGCGTACGCGCTCGCGTACATCGGCCTCGCGCGCGCGGCCGAGCGCTTTGCCGTGGGCGGCTGGCCGTCGCGCATGCTCTCGGCGTTCCTGGCGGTGCTGGTCGTCGACGCGCTCACGCTGGCGATCCTCGCTGTGCTCGCGGAGCCGCTGGGCATTCGCCGTGACGCGCTGTGGACCTCGGTGTGGGACGTCCGCTGGCACGCAGTCGCCACCGCCTTGGTCGCGCCGCCGGTGTGGACGCTCTTCGAGCGGCTGTTCACCGCGCTGAAGATTCAAGAGCCCGAGGCGCCCAACCAGCCCTCGCCGCTGGGAGCGCGCCGATGATTGGGCTGCATCAAAAGGACGACCTCCGCGACCTGCGGCCGCGTTTTCAGGCGACCGTCATCTTCGCGATGCTCGCCTTCTTGGCGCTGATGGGCCGGCTGTGCCAGCTGCAGGTGCTGGAGTCGGATCACTACGACCGCAGGGCCGAGCGCAACTTCATGGACAAGGTTGACGTCGAGGCCCCGCGGGGCCGCATCTACGACGTCAACGGCCACCCGCTGGCGACCAACCGCAGCTCGTACACGCTGTACATCACCGGCTGGACTCGCTTCACGCTCGACGATGACGGCGTCGTGGTGGGCACGCCCGAGGGCAAGCGCGTCGCGATGGACGACACCACGCGCGACCGCATCCTGTCGCTCATCGACTTCATCGACGAGGCCGACCGCGACAAGTTCGCGGGGCTGGTCGAGGGCCTGCGCGGTGACGAGGCGCGGGGCCGGTATGCACAGATCGCGCGGCGAAACCTCAGCTGGGAGGAATACGCGCGCATCGAGTCGAGGCTCGAGGCGCTCGACCCGTGGGTGGAGATTCGCGAGAGCTCGCGCCGCTTCTATCCCGAGGGTGTACTCACCGCGTTCGTCACCGGGCAGATGGGCAACGTCAGCGCGCGGACCCTGCAGAACTCGCCGCACCTGGGCTACCGTCTTGGCGACCGCGTCGGGCAGACCGGCATCGAGCGGCAGTGGGAGAACTACCTGCGCGGCCGCTTGGGGGAGCGCTGGCGGGTCGTGGACGCGCGACGTCGCGAGGTCGCCGAACCCCCCGCGTGGGCTGCCGACGCGCTGCCGCCCGACCGGGACCCAATCCCCGGTCAAGACATCTACCTCACCCTGGACCTCGACCTGCAGTCGGTCGCGTACGAGGCCGTCTCGGACAAGCTCGCGGGGGCGGTCGTGGCGCTGGAGGCGAAGACCGGTCGCGTGCTCGCGATGGCATCGGTGCCCGCGATCGATCCCAACCGCTACGAGCAGCCGATCCCGTCGGCGGAGTGGAAAGCCTGGTCGGAGAGCCCGCTCAAGCCGTTCATCGACAAGACGGTGCAGGAGCACTTCTTCCCCGGCTCGACCTACAAGGTGGTCTCCGCGCTGGTGGCGTTGAGCGACCCCGAGTTCGACCCCGACGAGGAGATCGAGTGCGAGGGCTACGTGAAGTTCGGTAAGCGGAAGTTCCGCGACACGCACGTTCACGGACCGATGAACCTCGAGCAGGCTCTGGTGCACTCGTGCAACTCGTATTTTTACGAGCTCGCGATCCGAAACACGCTGAGCCTCGAGCGCGTGGAGCCGGTCGCCCGCGCGCTGGGCTTGGGCGACCGCACGGGTCTGGGCATCAACGGCGAGGTCAAGGGCACCATCCCGACCGAAGAGTTCGAGGCGCGCGAAGGCACGTACCAGGGCGGTGTGCGCCTCAACAGTGCGCTCGGGCAGGGCAACGTGAAGGCCACGGTCATGCAGATCGCGGTGCTTTATGCCGCCGTAGCCAACGGTGGCTACGTGCTCACGCCGTATCTCGTCGACCGGATCCAGACCAACGACGACAAGCTCGTGTTCACGAGCGACCCGCAGCGCCGCAACGAGGCGCCGGTCCTCGACCCCGCCGACCGCCGTCGCATTCACGCGGGACTCGTCGGCGTGGTCAACTCCGAAGAGGGGACGGCGTACTCGCAGCGGCTCGACAACATCGTCGTGGCCGGCAAGACCGGAACGGCCCAGGTCGGCCGCGAGTATCGAACCGAGTCCGAGATCGAGATCGAAGGCTGGGACAACACGGCGGACCACGCGTGGTTTGCCGCGTATGCGCCGGCCGACGACCCGCAGATCGTCGTCGTCGCGCTGGTCGTCCACGGCGGTACCGGTGCCGACGCGGCGGCGCCCATCGTGATGAAGGTGATCGAGCACTACCTCGATGACACGTCGTCCGAGACCGAGCTGCGTCCGCGAGGCTACGGCGTGCCGCCCCCGCTTCCGGGTGCGGCGTCGGCCGATGCCCGCGGTGGCCTCCCCGGCAAGCAGGAGGCCGCGCCATGAACCCGCTGCTCGACGATCCGCGCAGCTGGACCGCCCGGCTGCGCCACTCGATCGACTGGGTCGTGGTGACGCTGACGATCGCGATCGTCACGCTCGCGGTCATCAACCTCAACAGCGCGGGCGCGGGGGATTGGACAGGCCGCGTCGCGACGCAGCTGCGCTGGGTCGGTTTGGGCTCGATCGCAATGTTCATCGTGACGGCGATCGATCACCGCGTCGTCTATCGGCTCGCCTACGCAGCGTATGGCTTCGGCGTCACGCTTTTGGTGCTCGTGCCGTTCTTCGGCATCTCGGTGAACAACGCCCGCCGCTGGCTGGGCGTGGGTGACTACCGGATTCAGCCCTCCGAGCTGATGAAGGTCATCATCGTTCTCGCGCTCGCGCGGTTCCTGCACGACGCCGCCGACAAGGACCTCTCGAACGTTCGCCGCCTGGCGGTGCCGTTCGTGATGGTCTTCATGCCGGCCGCGCTCATCATCAAGCAGCCCGACCTGGGGACCGGGATCATGCTGCTGCTGGTCTCGTTCTCGCTCGTTGTCGCGGCGGGTCTGCGCCTGCGGACCATCGTCGGCGTCCTGTCGGCGGCGATCGTTTCGGTCGCGGTGGGGTGGAACTACATGGAGAACTACCAGCGCCGCCGGATCGACGTGTGGCTCGACCCCGAGCTGTACGCCGACAACGACGGCTACCAGACGATCCAAGCGATGATCAGCGTGGGCAACGGCGGCTTCTTCGGCCGTGGTCTGTCGCAAGGCTCTCAGAACGCGCTGGGCTTCCTGCCCGAGCCGTACACCGACTTCCCGTTCGCGGTGTACGCCGAAGAGTGGGGCTTCGTCGGCACGGCGATGGTGCTCATTCTCTTCCTCAGCCTCACGCTATGGGCGGTGAACCTCGCCTCGCAGGCGCACGATCGCTTCGGCTCGCTGCTGTGCGTAGGCGTGGCCGCGTTGTTCTTCTGGCACGTGGTCGTGAACATCGCGATGGTGCTGCAGCTGGTGCCGGTGTCGGGCATCACGCTGCCGTTCTTCTCGGCGGGTGGCAGCAACGTGTTCACGATGATGCTGGGCCTGGGCGTCTTGATGAGCGTGTCCCGCTCCCGGCACGCGCGATGACGCGCGAGTCACCACGGCGAGCTGCGTGAGTCCACGCCGTGAACGGCGCTGCACGGGGGCGCCGCAGCGTCGGGCTGCGCGTTGGCGCGGGAGCATCGTGCTATGTCTGCGGGGCTGCGATGGCGACCCCGATCGGCGTACTCACCAACCCCAACTCGGGGAAAAACCGCAGGAACCCCGAACGCCTCGGGGACCTGGAGCGAGCGGTTGCCGGATACGGCGTGGTCCGACAGACCCGGGATCTCGATGAGCTCGCCGGCGTCATTCGTGAGTTCGTCGAGCTGGGCTGCCGCTACTGGGTGGTCGACGGCGGAGACGGGACGCTGCACTGGCTGTTGTCCACCGCGCACCGGGTGGCGACCGAAGACGACACCACGGACGCCCCGTGGCCCATGGTCGTGCCCGCGAACGGGGGCAGCATCGACTTCGTCGCCCACAAAGCCGGCATTCGCGGCCAAGCAACCGACATCGTGCGTGAACTCGTCGCCGCGCTCGAGCGCGGTGAGTCGCCCTCGAGCGTCGAGCTCGACACGCTCCTCATCACCGGCGACACGCTCGGTGGCGACGTATCCTTCGAGCGCATCGGCTTTGCGTCGGCGATCGGCGGGGTTGCGCAGCGCTTCTTCGACAAGCTCTACCAGCGTGACCGCGTGGACGCGTGGGGCATCATGGACGTGCTCGCCAAGGCATCCGCAGGAGGGGTCGCAGGCAGCACGCCGCGTCCGCTTCGCGACGTGCTGGTGCCGTCGTTGCAACAGTACGCCGACGACCTCTTCGAGCCCACGCGGGCAAAGGTCGAGGTCGACGGAAAGCCGCTGGAATTCGATTCGTTCTCGAGCCTTCAGGTCGGTTCGATCGACATCAACCTCGGTGGCGTCGTTCGGACGTTCCGACACGCGGCCGAGTGCGGCGTTATGCATGCCCAGGCCATTTCGTCGTCCCGGTTGGGCGTGGTCGCGAACCTGCCCAACATCGTGCTCGGCACGAAGATCTGGGGCCGGGACGTCTTCGATGGTCCCGTGCAGGAGTTGTCTGCCGAGGCCGTGGGCTCCAGTACGCTCGACCCGGTGATCGATGGCGAGCTTTGCTTTGGACTCAGTCGGCTGCGCATTCGCCAGGGGCCGAAGCTGAGGATCCCCGCGGTTTGCTCTGCATAGAGGCGCGCGCAGGGAGCCGGCCGTGGAGCCAACGCGGCTCGGCCGTTGAGGATCACCACGTGCCGTGGCAACCGCCTCACAGCGGGGTTGACAGCTACGTCCGGGCTGCATTTACTGCCCCCTCCCCGTAATAGGAGACCCTCGATGAAGCGCATTGCCTTGCTTTCCACCGCCGCCTTCGTCGCCACGCTCTCGACCGCCTCGGTCGCCAGCGCGGAGACCAAACCCGCCATGGTGTGGATCCCGACGGCCGACGTCGACCTGATCCCCTCCGGCACGCCCGACACCATCTGCGAGAAGTCGAGCATGAGCGCCGACATCGCTGCCGCTGGCTGCGTGGGTGGTCTCGCCGAAGCCGGAACCCGCACGCCCAACGCCGACACCCAGGCGGTCGTTGATGGCGCCATCGAGGCGCTCGCGGCGTACGATATCACCGTCGTTACCGAGCCGCCCCCGGCCTACGTTCCGATCTTCGCGGTTCTCACCTCCGGCGACGAGTCGGAAGAGTCGCTGTCGTACACCTGCTCGGGTGCGGGTCTCACCTGCGCCGCGCGTGGCCGCGACTCCGTCGGCTTCACGAACACCGGCACGATGAACTGCACCGAGCCGGACCTGCTCCAGTCGGCGCTGTACACCATCGGCCGTATGTCGGGCCTCGAAGGCAAAGAGGACGCAAACGACGTCATGTCGTACCCGCCCGACTACACGAACCCCGTCACCGCCTTCGTCGACGAGTGCGGTCCCATCGCCAACCTCCTCGGCGGTGAAGAGGGCATGACCGAGCTTCCGGTCGAGTGCACCAGCGCCGACCATGCCGGCGATTGCGAAGCTGAGAACCAGAACAGCAACGCGGACATGCTCGATTACTTCGGGCCCGCGACCGACGACACCGAGGCGCCGGAGATCGGCATCGATTCTCCGGCCGATGGCGATGTCGTCGACGGCACCATCGAGGTCGTGGCCAAGGTCTCGGATGCGTCGAACTACGCGGCGGTCCGCATCACCATCGCTTCGACGGTCTTCGAGGACGCCGGCGTCCCTGGTGGCGAGTTCACGTTCTGCACCACCGACATCTGCGACCGTAACTTCCTGGAGGGCGAGCCCTTCAAGACCGCCGACAGCGGTTGGGAAGCCACGCTCGAAGACCTGCCCGGCGGTGACTACACCATCACGCTCGAGGCGGCCGACTACCACGGCAACGTCGCGGAGCCGATCTCGATCAACGTTTCGATCGAAGGTGGCGCAACCACCGACGGTGGCGGCAGCGACACCGACGGCGACGGCGGCGACGACACCAACGGCGGCGACGACACCAACGGCACCTCCGACACGAACGACTCGGGCTTCGTCACCGACAGCAGTGGCGAGACCGAAGGCGACGGCGACACCGAGGGCTCCGACGAAGACTCGGCCGGCTCCACCGACGACGGTGGCGGTTGCGCCGTGGGCGTTGCCGGCCGCGCCGGCGGAAGCGCGCTGATGATGCTCGGCCTGCTCGGCCTCGGCTTCATCCGCCGCCGCAAGTAGCCTCACCAAGGTTGCAGCCGATGAACGCGGGCGCCCCGATGGGCCCCGCGTTTTTTCGTGCCCGCGGATGTTTGGCGCGAGCTATCGCATCCTGGCCGTGTGCCGCCAGCTCCCACACGGCTGGTAGGGTGCCGCGATGGGTCGACCCCGAGCCCAAGATGTGAAGACCTCGACCCCGCAGCGGGTCTTGCAGGCGGCTGAGATGGTCTTTGCAGACCAGGGCTTCGGCCCGGCGAAGCTGGCGGACATCGCCGAGAAGGCGGGCATCCGTCGGCCCTCGCTCCTGTACCACTTCAAAAGCAAAGAAGAGCTGTACCAGGCAACGGTGCAGCGGGCGTTCACCAACCTCGGCGCCGCGCTGATGGCTGCCATGCAGGCCTCGGGCTCCTTCGAGGAGCGCCTGCTCGATACGGCCGAGCGCTATGCGGCGTTCTTGGCCAACAATCGGCACGTCGCGCGAATCGTGCTGCGGGAGCTGCTCGACTCCGAGGGACCCGGGCCAGGGACGGAGATCTTGATGAACCAGGTCGCGCCGCTGGTGGACGCGGTCGAGCGGTTCGTCGAGGAGCACGGCAACGCGAAGGTCATCGAAGGCGCTCCCGTTCGGGCGCGGGTGATGTGCATCGCGTCCACGCTTATCATGCGGTCGGCCGCCGAGGTTCGCGACGTTCTCTGGGGCCCCGAACACCACGCCCGTGCCCTGACGCAGGCCCTGATGCTGCGATGACCACACCCTCCATCGTTCTTTGGGACGTGATGGGGACGCTCGTCCACGATCCCTTCTATGTCGAAGTGCCGGCGTTCTTCGGCACGTCGCTCGACGCTCTTCTGAAGGTGAAGCACCCGACGGCGTGGGTGGAGTGCGAAACGGGCACGATGTCGGTTGAGGCGATGGAGACGAACTTCTTCGCGGACGGCCGTGCGTACGACGTCGAGGGACTTCGCAGCACGATGCGCGATGCTTACGAGCTGCTCGCGGGTATCGAGTCGCTGCTCGACGACCTGCGTGGCGCGAGCGTGCCGATGCATGTCGTGTCGAACTACACCGGCTGGTACGCGATGATCGAAGACAAGCTGCGGCTGTCGGCGTGGATGACGTGGAGCTTCGTCAGCTGCGACATCGGGGTCCGCAAGCCAGACCCGCGCTACTACGCGGTCGTGCTCGAGCGGCTTGGCGCCGCGGCATCGGACTGCGTGTTCATCGACGACCGCGCGAGCAACTGCGAGGGCGCGAAGGCGGCCGGCATGCACGCGATCCAGTTTGATGACGCGGTAAGGGTGCGTACCGCTCTGGCGCAGCTCGGCGTGGCCGGCCTGCGGCCCTGAGGGCGTGAACCTTGGGCCGCATCCCGGCCCAGCTGCGCACACCGATGCGCGGTCGCGTGATGCCAACTCGATTCTCGGTTGGATCTTCGCGCGGTACCCCGGCCGGAATACGACGTGCGCCAAGGTAGGGCGTTCGTCCCCTTGGCGGCTTCGGTGGCCTCTGGCGACACTGATGAACGGTTGTCGCCGTTCACGAATCATCCGGGGAATGGGCTCCGGGGTCGAGTCGGCGAAGAGGCCACGAAGGGAAGGCGCATGAAGCTGCCACTGGAGATTGTGTTTCGCAACGTCACTCGAACCTCCGAACTCGAGGAGCGGATCAGGCAAAAGGCGGCGAAGCTCGACCGCATGTTCGACCGCATCACCGGGTGTCGGGTCGTCGTCGAGTCGCCGCATCGGCATCACGCCAAGGGCAACACGTTCCACGTCAACGTCGAACTCTCGGTGCCCAACGACACGATCGTCGTCAACCGCGATCCCCAGAACCACGACCACGATGACCTCGGCATCGCGCTGAGGGACGCGTTCTCGGCGGCCCAGCGCCAGCTGCGTTCCTACGCGCGCAAGCGCAACGCGGCCATCTCTCACTCGGGCATGCGCATCTCCGAGGTCCTCGCGGCGCCCTAGGGCCGCAGACGTCCTGGCGACCTGCGAGGTGGCCACGAAGGAAAGGGCGGTGCTTCGAGCGCCGCCCTTTTTCGTGCGCTCCGCCTCTCTACAAATCTTCGTGGAGGAAGTCGCGCTTGCCGGGTCCGTACGCGGTCGAGACCTGGCCGCGACCCCGCAGCAGCCACCGATACGTGACGAGCCCGCCAACGCCCACGGGACCCCGAGCGTGGAGCTTCTGGGTGCTGATGCCGACCTCTGCACCCAGGCCAAAGCGGTAGCCGTCGGCGAAGCGCGTGCTGGCGTTGTGGAACACGCACGCCGCGTCCACGCGCGCGAGGAACGTCTCTGCCGCGGCCGCGTCCTCGGTCACGATGCACTCGGTGTGCCGCGAACCGTAGCGCTCGATGTGCTCGAGCGCAGCGTCGAGGTCGTCGACCCTGCGCACTGCGAGCATCACGTCGCCGTACTCGGTCGACCAGTCTTCGTCGGTCGCGGGCTGAACCTGTGGGTGAAGGGCACGGGTCGCCTCGCACCCGCGCAGCGTGACCCCTGCGTCGCGCAGGGCCGACAGGGACTGCGCGAGGGCAGGCTCTGCGCCTGGAGACCACAGCAGGGTTTCGAGCGCGTTGCAGGCCGCGGGATAGGAGGTCTTCGCGTCGACGGTGAGCGCCGCGGCCATGGCCGAATCAACGTCCGCGTGAAGAACCATGTGACAGAGGCCTTCGGCGTGCCCGACCACCGGGATGGAGGAGGTGGCCTGAATGTGCTCGACGAAGGCCGTACTTCCGCGGGCGATGACGAGGTCGACGAGGCCCTTCAGCTCGAGCAGCGCAGAAACCTCGGCCCGCCCGCTGAGCAGGGCGATCACGGCGGGGTCGACGTCGACGGAGCGCAGCGCGGCCTGCAGCGCCTCGACCATGGCGGCGTTGCTTCGCGTGGCTTCACGGCCGCCCTTGAGGGCAATCGCGTTGCCGGTGCGCAGCGCCAGCCCGACGATCTGTGGGACCGCGTCGGGGCGGGCTTCGAAGACCACGCCCAAGACGCCGAGCGGACACGACTCGCGAACGAGCTCCAGGCCATCGTCGAGGCGCCGTCGCTCGTGTGAACGACCCACCAGGTCGGGCTGTGCCGCAAGCTGTCGCAAGCCCGTGGCGAGCACGTCGAGCTTGTCGTCCGTGAGCGCGAGTCGGCGGACGAGCGCTGCGGTGAGGGTGCCCGCGGCGAGCGCTGCCTCGGCGTCCTTCATGTCGAGCGCGTTGGCCTGGTGCAGCCGGGTGCGCACCTCGGGCTGCTGCAGGGCGTCGGCCATGGCGCGCAGGGCATCGACGCGGGTCGTCGCAGGAGCACGGGCGAGGGTCAGTCCGGCCGCCTTCGCGGCGCGGATGCGGCTGTCGAGGGAGGCGTCGGAAGAGGTCATCGTCACACGTCCGTGAGCGCGAGGTTGTCGCGGGTGATGAGCGCGTCATAGCCCCGGTACCCCAGGGTCGACGCGATGGCTTTGCTGTGAAGGCCGGCCACGGCCCGGCACGCGTCGCTGTCGTAGTTCACCAGGCCGCGTCCGTGGACCCGGCCCGAGCCGTCGCGAACTTCGACGGCGTCTCCCCGGGAGAAGGTACCGTTCACCTCGAGGACGCCGATGGGGAGCAGGGAGGCCTTCTTGTCGCGCAGTGCTTCGAGGGCGCCGGCGTTGACCACGACGGCGCCGCGAAGGGGCGCGCGGACGGCGATGTGTCGCTTCCGAGCGGTCTTGCGCTCGTGGGGCCACACGACGGTGCCGAGGTCCTCACCCACCAGCGCCCGCGAGACGACGCGCTCGGTCTTGCCGCCCAGAATGAGGGTTGGGATGCCTGCATCGCTGGCTGTGGCGGCTGCGCGCAGCTTGCTCGCCATGCCGCCGGTGCCCGTCGCGGAGGAACCGCGGGCACGCGCCAGGGCGGCATCGTCGACGCCGTCGAGGCTTGGGATGCGCTGCGCCCGTGGATCGACGGAGGGGTTCGCGGTGTACAGACCGTCGACGTCGGTCAGGAGCACGAGCGCGTCTGCATCGACGGCAACGGCGCGCAGCGCGGAGAGTCCATCGTTGTCGCCGAAGCCCTCCAGCGACTCCTGACGGTGCTCGATCAGCTCGCGGACGGAGACGCTGTCGTTCTCGTTGAGGATGGGGACGGTGCCCAGCTCGAGCAGCCGAAGCAAGGTCGTGCGCAAGCACAGGGCGCGGTCCCGGTCACCAAGGTCGTCCTGCGTGAGCAGAACCTGCGCCACGGTGCAGTCCAGTTGACCAAACGCCTGCCCGTACAGCGCAAGAAGCTGGCCCTGTCCGACGGCAGCGCAGGCTTGGCGAACGCCGAGAGAGCGCGGACGCTCGTGCAGCCCCAGGGCCCGCGCACCCATCGAGACCGAGCCGCTGCTGACGAGCAGCACGTCGACCCCTCGGCTGCGCAGCGAGGCGAGGTCTTCCACAATGGTGTGAAGCCGTCCCAGCGCGACGCCGTCCCCCCCGTGGGTCACCACGCCGGTCCCGAGCTTGACCACGACCCGACGGGCCGAGGACAGATGCGTACGGTCGGTGTTCACGAGAGCCAGCGTAGCGGATCGCGGTCGCGGTCGGGAGCGTTCACCCTGCCGCGCAGACGCGATCGGACGGCCTTGCCGGCGTCTTCCATCAGCGAGGTCGGCACCTGCACGACGGTGTTGCGACCCTCGACGCGGAGCCCCCCGCGAAGCCAGTCGCGCTTGACCGAGACGATGCTGGTCAGCGACAGACGATGCGCACGACCGTCTCGGCCCACCTCGGTGATGGCGTTGCCCGTGACCACCAGCGCTCGCCGACTCATCCACTCTCGGACGAGCACCGCGAGGGTGGGGGAGAGCAGCGCGGCGAGCGGGCGCCACAGCTGCCCGAGAGGCTGTGACCAGAATGACGGCGCAAAACCGGTGACCATCAGCAGCGCGATGCCGGCCGCGCCGAGCGTGATGCCGGCCAGCGCGAACTCGATCCTGCGCTTCTCGCCCCACCACACCATGACCTCACCGTGCTCCAGATGCACCGCAAGGTCCTTGGGACACGGGCCCGGCGAAGGCGGGGCGCCGGGGGCCAGAATACGGTCGCCCCCTTCGGAGGTCGCCCCGCCGTCGACGACCTCGAATGTCATCGCTGGAGGTCCTCGATGCGCGAGCTGGTGTGGCGCAGCAGGTGATCGCACAGCGTCAGCGCGGTCATGGCTTCGACCATCGGTACCGCGCGCGGCAGCACGCACGGGTCGTGGCGGCCCCGCGCTTTGTAGACCGCGGGCGTGCCTTCACGGTCGACGGTGTCTTGCGGCACGAACACGGTGGCTACGGGCTTGAACGCCACGGCGAACGCGATCGTTTCCCCGTTGGAAATCCCGCCCTGAATGCCGCCGGAGTGGTTGGTCCGCGTCCGAATGCCATCGCCTCCGGAGCGACGGTCCGGGTCGGGCTCGAACGGGTCGTTGTGGTCCGTCCCTCGCATGCGCGTGGAGGCGAAGCCCTCGCCGATCTCGAAGCCGCGCGTGGCGGGCAGGCTCATCATCGCGTGCGCGAGGTCTGCGGTGAGCTTGTCGAAGATCGGCTCACCCAGCCCGAGCGGGACGTTGCGGGCGACGCAGCGAAGCACGCCGCCAACCGTATCGCCGTCTTTGCGCGCCGCTTCGATGCGCTCGGTCATCGCTTCGGCCGCCTGCAGGTCGGGGCATCGAACGTCGGTCCGATCGACGTCGGCTCGCGTGATCTGTTCGCGGTCGATCGCTCCGGCGCTGATATCCGCGACCGACTCGACCCATGCGACGATGTCCACTCCAGCGACCGCGCGCAGGATGTCCTCCGCGAGGGCTCCCGCCGCGACGCGGCCGACGGTTTCGCGGGCCGAGGCGCGGCCGCCTCCGGCGATGAAGCGCAGGCCGAACTTCGCGTCGTAGGTGTAGTCGGCGTGCGAGGGGCGATAGAGCTTCGCGAGCTCTTGATAGTGATGGCTCTTGGTGTCCTTGTTGTGGACCGCCATCGCGATGGGCGTCCCGAGCGTCTTGCCCGTGGTGGGGTCCACGCCCGAGAGCACCTCGGCGGCATCCGGTTCGGCGCGGCTCGAGGTCAGCCTGCTCTGCCCGGGTCTGCGCCGTCCCAGCTGCGCCGCGATGGCCTCGTGTGGGAATGGGTGGCCTGCGGGGCAGCCATCGACGACGACGCCCACGGCGCCCCCATGGGATTCGCCGAAGGTGGTCACCACGAAGCGCTTGCCGAACGAGCTGCCCGCCACGGGGCGAGCCTACCCGAAGCCTCGCCGCGCGGTCACGGCCGGTCGAGGAATGCCTCGACGGCGTCGCGCCAGACTTGCGGTGCCTCGATGGCGACGGTGTGGCCGGCGCCCTCGATCTCCAGCGCCTGCGCCCCGCAAAGCTGCGCAAGCGCCCGGACTTCGGCCGGGGGGGCGAGACGGTCGAGGCTTCCGCCGATGACCAGGACCGGGCACTGCAGCCGCGGCACCAGCGCTCGGGGGTGCCACGGCCCATCGGCGGGCAGGTTCATCGTATGTTCGAACAACGCCTTGACGCCCTCGTAGTTGTTGCGGGTCCGGGCTGCTTTGACCATGCCCTCGATGAGGTGCGCGTGCTTCTGCAGGTACGCGGGGCCGAGAATATCCGGCAGGCTGACGCGGGCGAGCGCTTCGAGATCTCCGGTGCGCAGGGTGGCAATCCAGCCCGAGACGATGAGCTGCCCGAGGACGCCGCGGTCCAGCGCGACGCCGCTGACGACCAGGCGACGAACGCGGTGGGGCAGGGTCGCAGCGACCGCCAAGGAGACGCGGCCGCCGAACGAGAAGCCGGCGAGGTCGACGACGTCGAGCCCCTTGGCATCGAGCAGCGCCTCGAAGTCGGCAACGTGACGTTCGAAGCCGCAGTCCTGCACGCTCAGCACGGTGCCTCCCTGGCCGCGGGCTTCGTACGCGAGCACGCTGCGCTTGGCGCTCATCGGTCGCAGCTGACCGGACCAGCTCGCGAGGGTCTGCGTCATGCCGCCGAGCAGGACCAGCGGCGTCCCTGGGCCCTCTCGATGGTCGACGCGGAGCGTGCCGGTCGCGTGGGGGCCGGCGACGGGATCGGGAATCTCGACGGACTCGGGCACGCGCGGACAGTACCAGCCGCGAACCGACTCAGCTCGCGCCGGCGACGTGGCGGAGCAAGGACGCGGCCGCGAGGGGAATCTCGGCGCGGAGGTCGAAGTCGGCCAGGGGGGCAGCGACCTCGAGCCCAGAGGGCGTGATCTCGACCTGGCCGCAGTGCGCGGTCAGGGACAGCACCGCAGACTGAAACCCGTCGTTCTGCAGCAGCTGCTGGAGGAACTGCGGCGTCTTCGACGTGGCGATCACGGTGTGGTCGAAGAGTGGGTCGCCAGTTTTGAGACGTCCGCCTTGGATGAAGCTGAGCAGCCTGGCCTTGAGGGTCCTTCGGACGAACGTGGCCATGAGCGGCTGCAGTCCATCGGTCTCGACCTTCACGACGATGGCGGTGTCGGTTTCGGTGGCGTCCGAGCGTAGGCCCCCGCCCAGACCCATGCGCAGCAGCTTGTCGGACGCGTCCGCGATGAGGACCTCGTCGATCTCGATCCGAGCCCGCCAGGCCCCGAGCCGTCCCCGCAGCGCGCCGGTTTCACAGGCCTCGCATAGATCGACCCCGAAGTTGCGCGCCGCGATGGGACCCTCGACGTGGCACAAGCCGCACGCCATGTCAGGAGCGGCGCCGCCGGAACAGGCCGAGCAGCAACAGCAGCGCCAACCCCTGGGGGGCGTCCGTGCCCGTGCGACAGCCACCGCCGCTGCCGCTTGCGCTGGCGCCGTCGGTGTCCGAGGTGCTGCTTCCGTCACCGTCGCCGTCGGAGGCCGAATCCGCGGTGTCCGAGACGGACCCGGCGGACGCACCGGAGGCGGAGCCGGTGCCAGAGGCCGAGCCTTCACCGGCCGAGCCCGCGGTGGTTTCGCCGGTGCCCGTATCCGATGCGGCGCCTTGCGTTCCAGACGTTGCATCACCGGTCGTGGGGACCTGGCCGGTGGTGGAGCCGTCCACCCCGGTGCTGGTGCTGTCGGAGCTGCCTTCGCCATCGCCTCCGGTGGAGGTGCTGCCGCCGCCCGAGGATGAGCCCATGTCGATGATCTCGGGCTCGATCGTCACGACCACCTCGTCTTCGTCCCACTGGTTGTCGGCGTCGACGGCAAAGGCTCGGAAGGTGTAGGTCGCGTCGTAGGTGAAGTCCGAGACGCTCACGGAGGTGTCGTCGATGACGGTGAGCGTGGCCGGCGGGCCATCGACCTGCGTCCAGGTGACGGTGACGGCGTCGTCGTCGACGGTGGTGGCGACGAGGTCGAACGCCGCGATCTCCCCCGTGACGGTGAAGTCCTCGCCCGCATCCGTGACGGGGCGGTCGAACTCCAGCATCCAGGTGTACACGCCGTCGGCGTACTCCTCGTCGTCGTACTGCACCCAGTTGGTCTCGAACCCGCAGTCGCCGGCGTCCATCGTCCAAGCGGGCCGGTTGAAGCCGTTGGCGACGTTCTCGAACGCCGGCGTCCACGCATTGTGGGCCGTGTTTTCGAACATCGTCATGCGGGACTGCGGGAACGGGGTACCGATGCGGTCGGTGCAAGTGTCGAAGAGCGGATACTCCTCGGGCTCGTTCGCCGAGTGAACCGTTCGCGCGATGTAGCAGGGGTCGAACACGCCCGCGCCGAGGTTGGCATCGAGGTCGTTTTCGCCGTGAAACGCCCAGTACGCGGTGTCCTGCAGCAGGCAGCCAACGTCGTCTTCGACGATGTCTCCGCCGGGCCCGATCGTCCCCGCGGCCATGCGGCGGTTGTAGACGGCGAGATACTGCAGCACGGCCCGTCCGCCCTGGCTGTTGCCGAGGATGTACAGCCGGCGTGGGTCGACCGGGTAGTTGTCGACCACGAACTGGACGAGCGCGTCGAGCTCGTCTCGGTCGTAGTTGTTCGAGGAGTTCGTGGGCTCGCGGTTCTGGGGTTGGATGACGATGAACGGCCGTAGCTCGTCGTTCCACACGCCCTGCCGAATCTCGACCGCCGGTCCTCGTCGGTACACGCGACACAGGCCATCGACGCCCGCGGCTTCGCACTCGGCGACGGTACAGGTTTCAGCCAAGTCCGGACACACCGAAGGGTTGTCCATCGTGCCGATGCCGCCGAGGGTCATTAGCATCGGATACAGGTGCCCCTCGGGGACATCGTTGAAGTTGCTCGGCAGGTACTCCCAGTAGCTCGCGGGCCACGGCGAGTCGGCCTGCAGCGCGATTCCCCGGAGGGCTCCGGGCGTGATGCCGTCGGCGTACGGGATCTCGGCCCGGGCTTCGGTCGCGAGCAGACTACTCGCGCACAGGCTCAGCAGGGCGGCGGCGCGGACGAGCGTTCGTTTGGGTTCCCCAACCACGTTGTGAGGATAGCAGTGAGGGCCGCTTCATCCCCGCCGGAGCGCGGGGCATCTTGGTGCATCGTTCAGCGGCGCAATACGCTGAAGATCGACGTGTTGGCGTAGGTCACGATGGCGTCTCGTTGCGAGACGATTTCGTCTGCGCCATACGCGGACGTGAGCGCGGCGAGAATGGCCGCGTCGTCGTCGCCGTCCACGAGGCATCGGGCAATGAGGGCAGAGGCCGCTTCGTCTGCTGCGAATACGCCGGCCTCGTCGATGAAACGGTTCAGGAGCCCGTCGGGGTCGCCCTCGGTGGCGAGCAGAGTCTCGACGTGGGTGCGCGACTCGGCGTACGCCAACGCCGTCGCGCAGAGGCGGTGCTGCGGATCCCGCAGGACATGGCGGATCGCGGTGGCCTCTTCGAGCCGTGCCGCGCGACGCAGCGCGGCTTCGATGGCCTCTCGTCGATCTCCATGCAGGTCGGCCGCGGCGCCCCACAAGACCGCGCGGGTGGTCGGATCGGCGCCGGGCCAGACCGCGCAGAGCAGGCGGACCGTGGTCTCGAAGTCGGCACCGCGCAGGAGACGGCACGCGCGATCGATCGCCGAGGGCACGTCCGCGCTCAGCAGCGTCTCGAGGAGTGCGATGCGGCGCGCGGCGGGCTCGGGCAGCGGCTCCATCGGCAGCGCCAAGGACGGTGGCAGGTACCGGTAGTAGCCCTCGGTCCGGGTCGTCCGTACGACCATGGAGATCGTGGGGATGGGGACGTGGATGAGCGCGTGAATCAGGGGGTGACGCCGAAGCGAGAACCGCTGCACGTGTCCCTGCGTCACCCGCTCGAGCGCGGTCAGTCGAACGTCGAGCAGCTGACCGCGTGCGCCGGCCCGCCGCGGGGACGAGGTCTGGTACCGAGCGTGCACGCTGTCGCCCTGCAGGATCGTGAACGCGCCGCAGAACGGATGGTTGTGGATCGCGGCGACCGCGTTCGTCCACACGTACACCTCCACGACGAAGCCTTGGCCGTGGAACGCCGTGAAGCCTGGCTGTCCGAACGCCCCCAGCGGCGCGAGGTGCTGGCGCCCCGGGGCGGCGGCGTCGAGCTGCGCGTCGTAGAAGGCCTCGGCATCGAAGCGGGCGGCAAACCCCTCGAGTGCGGCGGCGGCGATGTCGGGGAAGCGCTCCTCGTCGCGATCGGCGAAGGTCCACGCCTCTTCGAGGTGGCGTCCGAGCGCGTCGAAGAGCTTCATGCGCTCACCCGTACGGCGCGTTCGGGTCGTCGTTGACGTCGTTGTCGCAGACCGAGCGCGGTAGGCCGCACATGCCGTTGCCCATCGCGATGGTGTTCGCGATGCAGGTCCCGCACGCCTCGGGAGCATTGACGCAGGTGTCGTGGCATTCGTCGTTGGCGCAGTAGATGAGCGAGCCGTACAGGCGAACCGTGCTGACGGTCGTGCGGGCGTAGCACTGGTCTTCGCACGCGCCCGAGGCATCGGCGGCGCAGCTGGCGACGCACGCTTCGAGCTCGGTGCACGACAGCTGCTTGTTCAGCCCCGGCTCGACGCAGTAGCACCCGTGCTGGTTGGTGCCGGTCGTGATGCAGCTGAGGTTCGTCAGGTCGCCGCACAGGGCGGTGCAGTCGAAGACCTCGTATTGAAGCGAGGTGGGGTCGCACTGCTCGATGGTGTCTTGGTCCCCACAGCGGTCGTCCACGGGGAAGTCGCAGTCGCCCATGATGACCTCCGTGTCGCCGTCGGTGCCGTCGGAGTCGCCCTCGACGGACTCCGCCGACTGCAGTTCCTCGAAGAAGCCACCACACGCTGTGGCGCTCAGCGCCAGGAACGCTGCCAGAGCACGGACCTTCACGGGTCGCAGTAGAACGACGCCCCGCGTCGGCGTCCAAATTTTCAGCGATGGCGCTACCATCGGCGCGATGGCGCAGTCCCAGCTCACGTTCCGTCGACAAGGCGGCGGCCCTGCACGCGGCGGCGGGCAGAAGCCGCCGATCCTGACCGTGAGCCAGCTGGTCAAGGGCGCCAACCGGCTGCTCGAGCTGCGGTTCCCGAAGCTTCACGTCGAAGGCGAAGTCTCCAACCTGCGCATCGTGGCGTCGGGTCACGCCTACTTCACGCTCAAGGACGACTTCGCGAACCTGCCGGTCACGATGTGGCGCTCGAACGTCGAGCGCCTGAAGTTCGAGATGCGCGACGGGCAGATGGTGCGCGTCGTCGGCGGCCTGGGCATCTTCGTGAAGTCGGGTCGCTTTCAGATGTACGCGGAGCGTGCGGAGCCTGCGGGTATGGGCGCGCTCATGCAGCAGCTCGAGACGCTCAAGCGGACGCTGGAGGCCGAAGGACTCTTCGATCCCGCGCGCAAGCGTTCGCTGCCGCGCTGGCCGCGGCGCATCGGCGTGGTCACCTCGGCCCACGGGGCTGCGATTCACGACATCCTCAAGGTCGCGCGACGGCGCTGCCCGTCCCGGATCGTGCTCGCGCCCGCGGTCGTGCAGGGCCCAGACGCCCCGCGGACGATCGTGCGGGGCATCAAGCGGCTCGAAGCGCTGGATGGGATCGACGTGATCATCGTCGGGCGGGGCGGGGGCTCGGTCGAAGACCTCTGGGCGTTCAACGACGAGCGACTCGCCCGGACGATCGCGGACTGTCCTGTCCCCATCGTCAGCGCGGTCGGCCACGAGGTCGACGTTTCGGTGAGCGACATGGTCGCCGACGTTCGGGCCGCGACGCCCTCGCACGCGGCCGAGCTCGTCGTCCCGGACCGAGCCGAGTTCGCGCGGGCTCTCGATGGGTGGAAGCGCCGTTTGATTCGTGCGACCGAGCGCGCGGCACTGGACGCGCGCGCGCGACTGGAAGCGGATCGCAGCCGGCTTGGGGGACACGGACGGCGGCTCGTGACGCCGGCGCGGGTGCGGCTGCGGGGTCTGGAGCGCCGCCTCTCCGCCGTGCATCCGCGCGCGAAGCTGGCCGCAGACGCGCAGCGACTGGTGGCGCTGCGGGCTCGCCTGGTTCGAGCTGGGGAGGGGCTCAGCACGCCCGCCCGGACGCGCCTGGAGGCCGCCAGCGCCATGCTGCAGGCCTCGGGGGCGTCGATGAGCGCGGGGGATCGGGCGCGACTCGACGAGGCCTCGCAGCGCCTCGCCCGGGCCGGTCGGGCGATCGGCGAGCGTGGTCGGCTGCGTCTGGCCAAGGCGGCGGCCTCGCTGAACGCTCTGTCGCCGCTGTCGGTGCTCTCGCGTGGCTACGCGGTCGTCAGCGCTGCCGATGGCAAGGCCCTCACGAACGCGAAGGACGTTTCGGAAGGCGACGCGATCGCGGTTCGTCTCGCCGCAGGACGCGTGGACGCGACGGTCGTTCGCACCGAGGAGGACGCGTGAGCCTGCCGCGGTGCTTCGGTGTGTTCGGGCACCCCATCGGGCACTCGCGGTCTCCCAGCATGCATGCGGCGGCGTTCGAGGTCCTCGGCCTGCCCCATCGCTATCTGCCCTTCGACGTGCCTCGGGAGCGCCTCGCCGACGCGCTCCGGGGCGCCAAGGCGATGGGGTTCGGCGGGGTGAACCTGACCGTGCCGCTGAAGACCGACGCGGTTCCCTTGATGGATCGGCTCGCCCCGGAGGCGGAGGCGATTGGGGCGGTCAACACCGTCTGCGTGACCGAAGACGGGCTGCTGGGGCGGAACACCGACGGAGAGGGCTTCGTCGAGGGCGTTCGAAGTCTGCTCGGATCCGTTCCGAACCGCGCCGTGTTGCTCGGCGGCGGCGGGGCCTCGCGGGCGATTGCCCACGGTCTGCTCGCGAAGGGATGCTCGGTTGCCTGGGTCAGCCGTCGACCTGCCGCACTGCCCGAGTGGACCCGCGTGGAGGCGCGAGGCTACGACGCGCTCGCCTCGCTCTTGCCCGCGGCCAACCTTTTGATCAACGCGACGTCGGTCGGCATGCGTGGCGGTCCCGAAGCGTTTCCCGTGCCGGTGCCCCTCGAGCGGTTGCCCGCGACGGCGGCGGTGGTCGACGTGGTCTACCCGCGGCCGCATGACGGCCTTCTCGATCGGGCGGCAGCGCGTGGACTGGCGGTGCAAGACGGGCTGCCCATGCTCTGGGGGCAGGGCGTACGCGCGCTCGAACACTGGCTATCGCAGACGCTTCCGCCCGAGGCCCGCGCAGCGATGGCGACGGCGATCGGGATCGAAATGTAGCTGCTCGCGCGTTCATGTGATCCTTCGGAATACATGCAAGCCGTGGAAATCAGTCGCTTTTTTGCGGCGACGGATCCGCTGCCTGTATTGGGGTCGTCAGTGGCGTCCGCACCTCGCGGCGGGCCCCTGATCAACACCCCACCGACGGACGACTGAAATGGCGCATTTCGAACTCGAGGACGCATATCCGGACCACGCACGCATCAAGGTGATCGGCGTTGGCGGTGCTGGCGGCAACGCGGTCAACACCATGATCGCGCACCACGTCGAGGGTGTGGAGTTTCTGGCTGCGAACACGGATGTGCAGGCGCTCGAGAAGAACCTCGCGCCGACCCGCATCCAGCTCGGTGGCGCGGTCACCCGGGGTCTCGGCGCAGGTGCCAACCCCGATCGCGGCCGCGAAGCTGCGCTCGAGAGCGTTCACGAGCTCACCCAGGCGCTCGAGGGTGCCGACATGGTCTTCGTCACCGCGGGCATGGGCGGCGGCACCGGGACCGGCGCCGCACCGATCGTGGCGCAGGTGGCTCGCGAGTGCGGAGCGCTGTGCGTCGGCGTCGTCACCAAGCCGTTCCGCTTTGAGGGACGCCGTCGCGGCCGCATCGCCGGCAACGGCATCGAGACCCTCGAGAACGCCGTCGACACGCTCATCACCATTCCCAACGACCGCTTGCTCGACGTGACCAGCACGTCGACGAGCCTGCTGGACAGCTTCAAGCTCGCCGACGAGGTTCTCCAGCACGCGACGCAGGGCGTCTCGGACCTCATCACGATCCCGGGCATCATCAACGTCGACTTTGCCGACGTGCGCACGATCATGTCCGACCAGGGCCGCGCGCTGATGGGCATGGGCATCGCCAGCGAAGAGGGCCGCTCGGTCATTGCCGCGCAGCAGGCCATCAACAGCCCGCTGCTCGAGGACGTCACCATCGAAGGCGCTCAGGGCATCCTGATCAACATCACGGCGGGCCCGGACCTCAAGCTGCACGAAGTCGAAGAAGCAGCCTCGCTCGTCCAGGCAGCTGCGCACGAGGACTGCAACATCATCTTCGGTGCCGTCATCGACGAGTCGATGGGCGACACGCTCCGGATCACGGTCATCGCGACCGGCTTCGACCAGCACCAGCCGGCCGAAGAGGTGCTCGAGCACGCGATCAACACCCACGGACATCGCCGCCAGAGCTCCATCGTCGCTGCGGGCACGATGGGCCCGCGGGGTCGCCAGATCATCACGCCGCAGGCGGGCGGCTACCGTCAGAACCAGGAGTCGCAGCCTCGCGGCAACGCGTTCATGGCACCCACGCCCAAGCCGCAGCCCTCGTCGGGCTCGATGCTTCGCGGTCAGGCGCCGGCACCCGAGCCTCGCGCGTCGGCCTCGACGGGCGCGACCGGTTGGCCTGCCCCCGAGGTACAGGGCAACGGTGACCCGCAGGACATCCCAGCGTTCCTGCGCCGCCGCCCCGACTCCGGTGACGGCTTCGTTCGGTAGCCAGAGCCAGAGCGAGAACCAAAAGAAGAAGGCGTTCCGGATGACCCGGAACGCCTTTCTTTCGTCGTACGCCCGAAGGCGTCTCGACCCTAGACCTTAGAGGTCGTAGGGGCGAACGGTGCCGCGCTTGTTGTCCTGCGCGCGCTGGATGGCTGCTTCGAGCAGATCGTGGACCTTCTCGGACACGGCCTGAACGAGCTCGCCGTCGCTGCGGAGACCAGCGTTGCGAACGACGTCCTTGACCTTGGAGCCGACGACGACCACTTCGCGGGGTTTCTTCTTGGATGCTTTCTTTGCCTTCGCCATTGTCTTCTCGCCTGTATTCGTAGGGGCACGGCTGCGGACGTCGCAGCCCGTTGCGATTTGGATTTTAGGCGGGGCTGATCCGCTGACAACCGAAAAATCGCCCCAATCGGCCGAATTCCGCCGCGTACGAACGAGATGCGATCGCGCTGAAATTCACCGTGTCCGGGGCGTTTCGAGGCGCTCTTCGGGGCCATTCGCCCCGCGGGATCAGGTGTCCCGAGCCGTCATCGTGACCCCTCGGTCGGCCCGCGACGGTTTTTTGCCTTGCCGGCCGCATCCCTGTATTGCCGAGTTACGGCCCTCTAAGTGGCCGAATTGACCGGAATCGACTCGATGTCGAAGCGTTCCCAGACCAAGCCGCGCCCTGCACGGCGGCGCAGCAAGAAGACGACGGCAGCCCCGCGGGGCAACCGACGCCGCGTCCCCCGTGCCACCTCGATGGACGCTGGCGCGTCCGCTTCGGGGACGCGGAGTGCCCGAACCGCCCGGGAGAAGATCCCCCCCCGCATCCTGGATCGGGTGCCGGGCTGGGTTCGGCCGGTGGCGCGCTGGGCCGCCCGAATCGGGATCGCTGGGGGCCTCTCTTACGCCGCCCTCTTCGGCATCCAGGAGGGGTACGAGTTCGCCACGACCTCGCCCCGGTTCGAGGCCCGGGCGCTGGTCTACGAGCCGACCCCGCACGTGCCGGACGCCTCGCTCCGCGAGCTGATGGGCATTCACCCGGGCACCAACATCCTCTCGCTCGAAGTGGACTCGCTCGCCGGGATGATCTCCGCGCACCCGTGGGTACGCCGGGCGAGCGTGACGCGGGAGCTGCCCGACACGCTGATCGTCGAGGTCGAAGAGCACCAGCCCAAGGCGGTGCTGCTCGCCGGGACCTTCTATCTCGTCGGCGAAGAGGGCATTCCGTTCAAGCCGCTCGAGAACGGCGAGCGGGGCATGCTTCCGATCATCACCGGGGTCGATGCCGCGACGGTGTTCACCGAGCCGGATAGCGCGCAGAAGGTGGTGAAGGCCGCGCTCGACGTGCTCGACGCGTACGCGCAAAAGCGACGTCCCCGATTGAGCGAAGTCCACGTGGATCAGACGGGTGCCGTCACGCTGTACACGGCCGAGCTGGGCAGTCAGCTGCGCCTGGGTCGTGGGGACATCGACGCAGCACTCGCGCGGTTCGACGCGCTGCGGGCTGCGCTCGGAGAAGAATCAGACAAGCTCGCCGTGGCGCACCTGGACGCCGCCTCGGCGCTCGACGGGACGGACCGCGTGGTCGCGAGCTTCTTCCCGACCCAGGATGCTCCTGGATTCGTCGAGGATGCAGCGACGCAGGCCCAAGAGCGGGCACGCGAGCATGAGGCCGCGATTGAGGCGGCCAAGGACGCCAAGAAGAAGAAGCGCAAGGGGCAGCGCGCAAAGAGCCGATTGCCCCGCTACGAGTGACGGAGAGAACGATGGCCGAGGTTGGAGAAATCATCTGCGGACTGGACGTCGGCACCACGAAGGTGGCCGCCATCATCGGCGAGGTCACCGAGAGCGGCATCGAGGTGCTCGGTGTCGGTACGAGCCCCTCTGACGGCCTGCGTCAGGGCGTCGTCGTGAACATCGAGGCGACCACGGGCAGCATTGCGGCGGCCATCGCCGAAGCGGAGCAGATGGCAGCGGCCGACGTGCAGTCGGTCTACGTCGGCATCGCGGGCGGTCACGTGCAGGGCTTCAACAGCTACGGCCAGGTCAGCATGCGCTCGCGGGAGGTCGAAGACATCGACGTGGCGCGGGTCATCGAGCAGGCCAAGGCGGTCAACATCCCGCTCGACCGAAAGATCCTGCACACCATTCCGCTCGAGTACATCATCGACGGCCAGGGGCAGATCCGTGACCCCATCGGGATGAACGGCGTGCGCATGGAGGTGAAAGCCCACGTGCTGACCGCGTCGCTCACCTCGGTGCAGAACATCGTCAAGTGCTGCAACCGGGCGGGCCTTGAAGTGGTCGAGGTGGTCCTCGAGCCGCTCGCCAGCTCGGCGGCGGTGCTCCATGCAGACGAGCGGGACCTCGGCGTCGCGATCATCGACATCGGTGGCGGCACGACGGACCTTTCGGTTTGTCACGAGGGCAGCAACGTCTTTACCTCGGTCATCGTGATGGGCGGTCACCGCATCACGCAGGACGTTGCGCACGGTCTTCGGACCAGCGTGGCGGAGGCCGAGGCGATCAAGAAGAAGCACGGCTGCGCGCTCATCAGCATGATCGAAGGTGATGACGTCATCGAGGTGCCGGGCGTGGGACCACGGCCTCCTCGCGAGTTCAAGCGTCGGTTCCTTTCCGAGATCATCGAGCCGCGCGTGGAGGAGATTCTCCTGATGGCGCAGCAGGAGCTGATGGCCAGCGGCTGTGCAGAGCTTGCGGCCAGCGGCCTCGTCTTGACCGGCGGTGCCTCTTCGATGGAAGGCATGATCGAGATCGCCGAAGACATCTTCCAGATGCCGGTGCGCCAAGGACTGCCGACAGCCATTCCTGGCGGCGCCCGGCAGGGCACGGTGTCGCTGGCCGAAGGCGGCTTTGCAAGCATGGTCGCCGACCCGAAGTTCGCGACGGGTGTGGGGCTGGTGCTCTACGGCGCGACGCACGAGCCCATCGACGACGCCGTCGAGGCCGGCCCGCGCAAGTCCGTGATGCGCGACGAGGGCCCTGGCGCCATTCGCCGACTGACGGACTGGGTCCGCGATATTTTTTAGGTTGGGGAAACCTCTCGGTTTCCCGTCCTTCGCCGGCGGAGCCGGCTGCGGCCTCCCTT